>CAZCPH010000208.1:0-3694 GCA_964500105.1 uncultured Mariniphaga sp.
TCCGGATTTAGCACGAATTCTTTGTTTTGGGCTGAGCTCCAAAGCTTCAGCGAAAACGGATTTCCCTCCCTAAATCCTGGCATACCAAATTCATCAGCCGATGAAACTACAATGCTGACTGCCTGATTGCTGAAATGATGCGGCATTAATGTTAAAGCACCCACGCAAATATTACCGTCAAAAACAGCAAGCTCATCTCCCGGATTAAAAAACGGTTCGGAAAGGTGACCAATGTTAATGTTCATGTGATCCATGCCATTCCCCCAAAAAGCAGTTTTGAAATAGACTGTTGGTGTAGTTTTCGGTTGAATGTTTGACGATTTTGGATACGCTGCCTGAATAGCAATGTTGCTGGCGGATGATAATTTTATTTTATACCCTTTGCCAGGGATAAAATCTCCGATGTTATTTATCCAGCCTCCCAGAAATCCAAAGTCTTCTATGGATTTTCCGGTATCATCCTGCACTTTTTCCAGACTTCCGTCATCGATAAGATTCTGAACGATATTCATGGCATCAACAGCTATGGTTTGCGGAAAACCAATGATGTTCCATCCGGCTTTTAAAGATATGGTAACCGGATATTCAACTGGAGTTCCGCAAATTTCAAGCGAATCTTCGGCTATCATTCTTAATTTATATCCTTTTACGGGATTGATGTTGCCGATGTTGTTTAACCATCCTCCCAAAAATCCAAAATCTTCAACTGCCTTACCTTCTTCATCCTGAATTTTCACCAGCGATTCGTTGTCGATGAGCGGCTGAAACAGATATTTCATGTCGGCTGAATCGGGTACAGCCACAGTCGAAAAGATTTGCCAGCCTTCCACAAAAACCAGTTTCTGGCAGGCTTCGGCATCCTCATCTACTTTAAGGGTAAAAATTCTGCTGGTGAGCGTCAGTCCTGTTACCAGATCGTTGGTTACCACACAGTGGTATTTGCCCGAATCTTCGTACGCCAGATTGGTGAGTTCCAGATTTGCGGAGGTTTGTGACGTCAGCGCAATATCATCTTTGTACCACTGGTAATTGTTTTGGACTCCACCTGTTGGCGCAGCAAAGCTGACGGAGGCTCCAGGTTTTTTTGCAATCGTCTCACTTGTGCCGATGCTGTCCTGAGGTGCATAAAAGAAAACAATTGATCCTTCCAAATCCATATTGTACTCCAGGTCTTCAAAAGAAAGAAGGTTCCCGGAAACATCCACATAGGCCAGGCTATCGTGCAGAACAATATCGGGTAGCGAACTGAACTGGTTGGAGTTTATATTTAAAATTTGCAGGTTGCTTAGCAGGGTAATTTCATCCGGAACAGCTCCCGTGATTTGATTTCCACTCAAATCGATCCATTCAAGTCCTGAAATCTGACCAATTTGTGCCGGCAAAGTGCCAGTCAGTTGATTGGAGTTCAGGTAAATCAGGTCGAGGTTGGTGAGCTGCCATATTTCATCCGGTATGTCACCTGTAAGTTGGTTTTGACTTAAATCCACCCACCTGAGTTCTGTAATTTGTCCAAGTTCAGCCGGAATAGAGCCTGTTAACTGGTTTGTATTTAAATAAAGCAATTGCATGTTTACTAATTGCGCAAACTCTTGCGGAACTGAGCCGGAAAACTGATTTTGTCCTAAGTTCAGCCAAATCATGTTTGCCAGTTGTCCCAGTTCAGGAGGAATTGTTCCGGTTAACAGGTTCCCATCAACATAGAGCATCTCAAGGTTTGTAAGACCGGCAAGCTCTGCAGGGATGTTGCCTGTAAGCTGGTTCTCGCTTAAAGCCAGCCACCGCAGATTCTGTAATTGTCCCAGCACGATGGGGATGGTTCCGGTAAGCTGGTTCTGACCCAAATCCAAAAACTGAAGCAGAGGCAATTGTCCGGCCGCTGTGGGTATTTCTCCGGAAAACTGGTTGTGGCTTAAATCGAGCCACCTCAATGCTGAAAGTTGCCCGATTTCTTCGGGAATGGTTCCCGAAAGCTGGTTATCGCTTAAATACAATAATACAAGGTTGGTGAGTTGAAGCAGTTCAGCCGGAAAAGTGCCAGTCAACTGGTTTCCGTTTAAATAGAGGTATTCCAGACCTGTGAGATTGCCCAGTTCGATGGGAATTGCCCCGGTAAGCTGATTGGTATCCAGATCCAGAAATTCCAGCGACGTCAGTTGACCAAGCTCAGGTGGAATGGTTCCCGAGAGGTTATTCTGCTTTAGTTTCAACTCGGTAACCAAATCGTTTTCAACCGTTACGCCATACCAGGTATTTAACGGACCTGTCAGCCAGTTGGTATTGTTGGTCCATCCAGGTCCACCGGTAGCATTGTAAAAGTTTACCAATATTGTGGAGTCACTTTCGCTGACAGCAGTCTTCGCCGGAATTTCTCTGATTACTGAAGATTTTGTGGGTGTTGACTGTGAATTTTTGTTTTCACTCTGCTTCTGCATTTCAGCATTTCTCAGGTTGTTTACTTCTTTTTCAACCTTAGTTAAAATTTCCCGCTTCCGGTTTTGTTGAGCGATTTTTTCTGAAGATTGTGCCATTGCTTCGTTACTCATCGGCAGAATTGCAGCCAATGCAAAAGCAAATGAAACAAAACCTGAACGCGTCCAAAGTTTTTTCATCTGGTAAGTTTTATAAGTTATACATAAAGTTTTTTTGGTGAACATGCTTGTTTTTCATATCTTCCCATTACAAGTTACAAATTGTCTGTAAAACTCGCCACTTTATTTCAAATTATTTTTTAATATCCTTAATTCAATATTATTCTGTAAGAAATTGCAGAAATCAATTTATGTGCCTGCAGGAATAAAGTCCTGATTTTCTTTGTTTTATGCTTTTCTCGAAATGGGATATGGGATCAAAATGGGACAAGTTATCCCGCAAAGTACTTGGAAATGCTTTTAAAATGTATCACAGCTTATCAATAAATGTGGTTTTTTCGAATTATCCGGCAAATTATTGTTGGATGAATTGAGAAGATCATTCGAATTTAGTGCAGGATTAATGTGCAAGGGGTTGAAACGTTTACTTTGTATCCTTTCCCGGGTTTTAACATGCCAATGTTGTTTTGCCAGCCTCCCAAAAATCCAAAATCTTCTATTGAAGATCCGCTTTCATCCATCACTTTCACAAGAAATCCGTCATCGATTAACGGTTGAAAAACCGAGAGACCATCCTGTTCATTTCCGGCAGGCCACGAAATAATGTTCCAGCCAGGGGAAAGCGGCAGCTCCACAGGAAGAATTACTTCAACACCCGTAACTTTCATTGTGTCAGTCTGAGTGACGTTCACCTTATAGCCTTTGGTATTGTTTAGATTGCCAATATTGTTTTGCCAGCCTCCAAGGAAACCAAAATCCTCCAGTGAATTTCCGTTCTCGTCCATCACCTTTTTTAAATTTTCTGAACTGATTAGCGGTTGAAAAATATTCATCAGATCAGATTCGGCCGGTACAACGTTCATCGAAATAATGTTCCAACCGGGAGAAAGGGCAATATTTTGCATGGTCTGTTTCTCAAAAGCACCCATGTCAAACTGCATCACGTTTGTCAGCGGATAACCGGAAAAATCCCTGGTTCCCGGATCTATTATGAAAAGAGCATTCAGGTCAAGTCCTGCATTGATAACCGGTGAACCAGAAAGTGTTGTATAATTTTCAAATCCAGTTAGTTCTGTTGGTTCGGAAAGCGAAGTGTTTCCGGGATT
>CAZCPH010000208.1:3704-5838 GCA_964500105.1 uncultured Mariniphaga sp.
AACAACTTCACCATTCAGCATTTCCTTGTTGTTGGCTTGGGCCCACTGCACAAAATCTAATTCGGAATCCAGAAAAAACGAATTGTTCAATGAATACCAGCAATTTCCCTGAAAGTTTTCTTCGTTAATTCCGTTGTAAACACTGCTTTTTTCAGAAACAAAAATGTTGTTGTAAAAACTGAATCCGGTGTTGTTGTGGTCGAGAAATGCCAGTGCAGGTCCGTTGGCATTGTAAACAACGTTGTTGTGAAAATTCAGATTTTCAAAAGTATTCGGGTCGTTCGTACCGTTCCAAAGCTTAATGCTGCCGTTTGCAGAAATATTTCCGTCGTTTTCACTAATGCAGTATCTGATGGTGTTGTTTCCCCAGTTTGAAGCACCGTTGTTGTTGTACGACAGGCAATACTGGATAACTGAATTGGTGGTTCCTCCGTCCAGATCAAACCCGACACCGTCCAATCCTCCGTCCGATGTTTTATTGTCGTGCGAAATGCAATGCTGAATAATTGCCTGGTCCACTTCGGCCATCCAAATTCCGCCGGGACCATTTCCTGTTCGAGGCATGTCCCAGCCGTTGTTCGATGCTTTGCAGTATTCAATCAGAATATTGCTGGCATTGTAAGCAAATATTCCGCTGCCACTGTGGTTATCCGTAACTGTCGGGTCGCCGGGGTTGTTGTCTGTAATGCAGCGTGAAATATAGATGTTCGAAAGTGAAGTTTTATAATTTCCCGCTAAATAAATTCCGGCATATCCGTTAGTGTGGGCATAAACGTTTGTAATCTGAATATTCTCACCGGTGTATCTGGCAGTAAGACCGGCATGCTGAAATCCTGAAATTTCAACACTGTCGATTGTCGTGTTGGAGCAATAGCTTAAAATTATGCCGTTTGCGGCATTTCCGGTGGTTCGTCCGTCTCCTGTAAAATTGAGGTTTTTGATTTGAAGGTACTCACAATCTGCCGCAACCATTCCCGGGCCTGTGCCGGCATTTATGGTTGCCCTGCCTGAACCCCAGGAGCCGACAACAACTTCGTTTCCGGCTGTTCCCGAATCGTTTGCGTTCAGCCGGATGGTGCCTGCAAAAGTTTGTCCGCCTTCAAAAAGAATCCGATCGCCCGGCTGAAACGCCATTTGGTTTGCCTTTTCAATGGTTTGCCATGCATTGGCCGGCGATGTGCCGGTATTGCTGTCGTTGCCCGCCGGACTGATATAGTAAGTACCCAATCCTGCAGTTTGGTCCGGAACCTGGCCCGATAAATCTGCTGTCAGCGAAATTTCATCAACCCACACATTGCCGGTTCCTTCCATTTTCCAGATATAAATAGTGGCATCGTTGTCAGGATTGTCTCCGGTGGTAAAAGCCAGGCTGTCTGTTTTAAACGTTGTTTCTTCAAATGTTATGCTTGCTGTTCCGTTTCCGAAATTATTGGCTCCCAGGTAAACCACATTACCCGCTTCAGATTTTACAGTGGCTTTTAAGGTGTAGGTGGTATTTGGTTCAAGGCTCACCCGCTGATAAACATACACCTCACCATTGGTTAATTTTGCGCTGTAACTGCCCGAATAGGGGTTCACCGGATCGACTAAAGCATACGTGTTTTCGTTTTCCGGCCAGATTGCCCAGTAGGGATTGAAATCGCCCGTTTCAAACCCCGGGTTTTTCACCAGGTTTTGAGCATGCAGACCACATATGCCGAGCAGTATAAAACCAGCCAGAATAAAGGCTTTAAATTTCATTTTGAGGATAGTCATTTTACCAAAAATGATTTTAAACACCCTCAAATTTAACTTTTCCCGGGAAAATTTAAACTTTTCTTGTTTTTTTCTGCTTTTTGTCCTGAAATGGTTAAAACCAAAGCCTTTTCGTATGTTTTGTCTGCCGATATTCGTTTTTAATCTGAGTTGTTATTCTAATCTATTGTAAATTAATTTGTTGTAGAATATTTTCTCGTCGAGAATCACTTTTATAACATATATCCCCGATGAAACCTGCAGGCCACTGGTATTTTCCCCGTTCCAGGCAAACCGTTGACTTCCGGAATGGAGTCCTGCTTTTTCCGAAATGAGCTGAATTCGCTGTCCTGTTGCATTAAGCACTTCAATTTGTACTTCGCTTGATTCAGCCAGATTG
>CAZCPH010000209.1:0-5804 GCA_964500105.1 uncultured Mariniphaga sp.
CAATATCAGCATATTCATTTTCCACCAACAGGTCGTTATTCCGGTTCACCAGCACAACAAAAACATTTCGTTCTTTAATTTGCTGGTCATCATCAAGTGTTTCCGGGTCTACCCATTGCGGAAGTCTTCTTTCCAAACCGCTGTCAACGTCCATTGTGGTTGTTACCAGGAAAAAGATGAGCAGCATAAACGCAATGTCTGCCAATGATGCTGCAGGTACTTCAGGTGTTTTTCTTGCCATAATTATTTTTCCTGTTTATATACCACAATTAAATTATTTAAACAACCGGGTTACCGACGAAAACAAAATAGACAAAACAGCGATTGCCAGTAAAATGTATGTAGCATACAAACCAGTATCAACCATTTTGGCCACTTGCGGAGTCAGTGAACCGTCAGTAATAAATTTCTGTACTCCTGCAAACTGCGGAATTGTATCCGAAGCCAGCAGGTATGAAACCACAGCGACCGCTGCCAGAAATACGAGCGAAATCAGCCCTTTTTTGGCCGCTTTAATATCGGTAGCCATGTGAAACAATCCGGCCAGAACAGCAATACCTGCTCCTATGGCCAGCAAAATATACGACCATACCAGGTTGGAATTAATCCAGCTTCCCATTGTAGGATCGGCCTCATTATCAGTAATGTTTACCATCATTGAAACAATAAGAACCGCTGAAACAATGAGCAGGACCCACAAGAGTATGGTTACAATTTTTCCTACTTTTTCCATGGATATTCTTATTTTTTCAATTGATGTTTAACCAGTAAATCTAAAAGTGAAATGGAGGCATCTTCCATATTGTTAACAATGCTGTCGATTTTAGAAACACAATAGTTGTAGAAAATCTGCAGGATAATTGCTACCAAAAGACCAGCAACGGTTGTAATCAAAGCCACTTTAATACCAGATGCAACCAGTGAGGGAGAAATGTCTCCGGCAATCTCAATAGCGTCAAAAGCGCCAATCATACCGATTACTGTTCCCAAGAACCCGAGCATAGGTGCAAGTGCAATAAACAGAGCGATCCAGCTTAATCCTTTTTCAAGCAATCCAGCCTGAACGCCACCGTAGGAAATAATCGATTTTTCCACTACATCAATGCCATGGTCGAAACGGTCGAGGCCCTGGTAGAAAATACTGGCAACCGGACCACGTGTTTTGCGGCAAACATCTTTTGCAGCTTCAACGCCACCATTTTCGAGTGCCTGTTCAACATTGGCCAGCAGTTTTTTAGTGTTGCTGGTAGCCAGGTTCAGGTAAAGCACCCTTTCAATTGCAAATGCAAGACCAAGTATTAAAGCGATTAATACGAAAGACATAAACATTGGTCCACCTTCAATAAACTTTTGTTTGAGCTGGCTGTGCAACGATTGCCCTGATTCAGCAGCTGCTGCTGCCTGTTCAACGGGATCGGCTGTTAAATCAACCTGCTCTTGTGCAGGTGCAGCTGCTTCATCTTGTGCAACTACAGCATTTGAAGCCATAAAAAACAGCATTCCTGATAATGCCATTAACGCGAATAGTTTTTTCATAATTAATTTGAATTTTTAATTAATAATCTCCTTGAGTTTTTGATTTATTTGAATTTTTGTAAATTTCATCATTTTTCACAACAAATAACACGTTTTCCCTCGAAATAATCAAATATTACTACTTAAAAAATTTCCTCTCTGAACATTTTTATGAACTTTTTTGCCGTGAAACACAACCTGCGAAGAAAATCCGTCACTATTTTTAAAGAACCTTTTCCTCCAAATCAGCGGAGAGAGGGGGATTCCCGCGAAGCGATCCCTACGGGAGAACCCACCGGTACTCCTTAGATTTTTTAAATCTAAACAATATAAACTTCAAAATTTCAACAGAACCTTTTCCTCCAAATCAGCGGAGAGAGGGGGATTCGAACCCCCGGTACCGTTTCGCGGTACACACGCTTTCCAGGCGTGCCAGTTAAGCCACTCCTGCACCTCTCCAGGTTTATCTGGCATGCCAGAAATAAGGGACGCAAAATAATAAAAAATTGCGAAAAAAAAGGAGTTAATCACTTATTTCCCCACGCAGATTTTTATTCAGGTAGAGTTTCACCTGCTCAGTTGAAAGCTCCTGCCCCAACAAAAACATCAATTTGGTAATGGCTGCTTCGGTGGTCATGTCTTTTCCTGAAACAACGCCTGCTCTAAGCAATTCGAGGCTTGTTTCGTACTGCCCCATCGAAACACGCCCGCCCTGACACTGTGTTACGTTTAACACAACAATATCATTTTTGATGGCGTCTTTTATGCAATTGATGAGCCAGCGCGTGGTCGGAACATTGCCCGAACCAAAGGTTTCCAAAACTACACCTTTCAAACCCGGAATGCACATGATAGACTGAAAGACTTTCTTGCTTATTCCGGGAAACATCTTCAGAATGACCACATTGTCGTCAAACTGCGTGTTTACCTTGAAAATTCCGTTGTTTTCCTGGTGATATATAAATTCCTTTCTGTAACGAATGTCAACACCTGCAACAGCCAGTTCGGGATAATTCACCGACTGAAAGGCACTGAACTGGTCGGCATCCCGTTTCACAGTCCGGTTTCCCCGGTACAGTTTAAAGTCAAAATAGATGCAAACTTCGGGAATCATGGCCGAACCATTATCCCTGGCAGCCGCTATTTCAACAGATGTAATCAGGTTTTCCTTGCCATCTGTTCTTAAAGTGCCGATTGGCAGTTGTGAACCGGTAAGAATTATGGGTTTATCCAGATTTTCGAACATATAGCTTAATGCCGACGCGGTATAAGCCATCGTGTCGGTTCCGTGCAAAACCACAAATCCATCGAACTGATTGTAATTTTTCTCGATTGTCCGGGCAATTTTTATCCAAATTTCAGGAGTTACATTTGAAGAATCGAGCGCCGGAGAAAACGTTAAGGTTTTGATGTTGTAGTTAAACTTATTCAGTTCCGGCACTTCATCTTTTATCTGATCGAATTTTACCGGCGCCAGCGTTCCGGTTTCAGGTCTTTGAACCATTCCGATTGTTCCTCCGGTGTACAGAATCAGAATGGAAGGTTTGTCGTTTTCAGTTTTAGCCATTAATATTGAATTTCGCACCCTGCAACTTACTAAATTCCGAACAAGGTTCTGGCATTTTCAGAAGTTATTTCTGCCACCTCGTTCACCGATACGTCGAAAACTTTTGCCAAAGCCTGTGCCACGTAAACCAGATAGGCACTTTCATTTCGCTTCCCTCTTTTTGGAACTGGAGTAAGATACGGTGCATCGGTTTCTATAACAATATTTCGGAGGGAGAATTTTTTAATGACTTCCGCCAGATCACTGTTTTTAAAGGTTACAACACCGCCAATACCCATCAAAAATCCCAGATCGACAATTTTCTCAGCTTCCTCGCCTGTTCCGGTGAAACAGTGGAATATTCCTTTCAGATTTCCATCCTGTTCTTCTTTAACAATGGCATAAACTTCGTCGAAAGACTCCCGGACATGAATTATAATCGGCAACTGATAAAATTTTGCCAGCTTCACCTGATGCCTGAACGCATCCTGCTGTTCATTCAGGTAGGTACGTTCCCAGTATAAATCGATGCCAATTTCGCCAATGCCGTAAAACTTACGCTTTTCGAGCCAGTATTCTACTGCTTCAAGTTCTTCGCGGTAATCACCGGCAACTGATGTAGGATGCAAACCCATGAGCGGAAAACATAAATGGGGATATGCGTCTGCAAGGTCGAGCAAACGCTTTACAGATCCTGAATCAATATTTGGCAGGATAATTTTCTTAACATCGTTGTCATATGCTCTTTGCAGCACGTCGTCCATGTCGTGCAAAAAGTCTTCAGAATAAATATGTGCGTGCGTATCAATCAGCATGTTAATAATTCAAATTTCGACAAAAGTAAAAAAGTGTTTTATCCGAAAGTAATTTTCTATTTTATCAATAGATTAAATTTTCAGGATAAAACACTTTAATTTCAGCAAGATGTGAAATCTAAACTACACAACACCCTGTGCCAGCATGGCATCTGCCACTTTAACAAAACCTCCGATGTTGGCACCTTTCACGTAATCCACTTTATTGCCGCCTCCGGGAATTCGTCCGAAATTCACACAGGTATCATGAATGTTTTCCATAATAACTTTAAGTCGTGCATCCACTTCTTCGCGCGGCCAGCTGATTCGCATGCTGTTTTGCGACATTTCAAGTCCTGAAACTGCAACACCTCCGGCATTTACTGCTTTACCCGGCGCATAAACCATTTTTTCACAAAGGTAATCAACCGCTTCGGTAGTAGATCCCATATTGGATACTTCGGCCAGCATGTAGCAACCATTCTTAACCAGATTTCTGGCATCGTCAATACCAACTTCATTTTCGGTTGCACATGGCATTGCCACGTTTACAGGCACTTCCCATGGCCGTTTCCCGGGAACAAACTTAGCGCCAAATTCATGAGCATAAGGTTCCACAACATCGTTATTGGTTGCTCTCAATTCCAGCAAATAATTTACCTTTTCTCCTTTTATGCCATCGGGGTCGTGAACATAGCCATCAGGTCCGGAAATTGTAACAACTTTACCTCCAAGTTCATTTATTTTGGATATCGCCCCCCAGGCTACGTTGCCAAAACCGGAAACACCGAAGGTTAGTCCATCAATCTTCATTCCCATTCGTTTCAACATGTGCTCGGCAAAATAAACAGCGCCAAAGCCGGTTGCTTCAGGGCGAATAAGGCTGCCACCCCATGCAAGTCCTTTTCCGGTAAGTACGCCGGTGAATTCATTTCGCAGGCGTTTGTACTGACCAAACAAATACCCGATTTCGCGACCACCAACGCCTATATCGCCGGCAGGCACATCGGTATTTGGTCCAATGTGGCGAAAAAGTTCAGTCATGTACGACTGGCAAAAGCGCATAATTTCACCGTCGGATTTTCCTTTTGGGCTGAAATCGGAACCGCCTTTTCCACCACCCATGGGCAATGTGGTAAGACTGTTTTTAAAAGTTTGTTCAAATCCCAAAAACTTCAAAATACTCAGGGTAACACTTGCGTGGAAACGAAGGCCGCCTTTGTACGGACCAAGGGCAGAGTTGAATTCGATACGGTAACCGCGGTTTACCCGTACTTCTCCCTGATCGTCGACCCACGGAACACGAAACATAATAACCCTTTCCGGTTCAACCATCCGCTCAAGAATACTGGCTTTCTGATATCGCGGATTCTGCTGGTAATAATCCCACACAGAACCAATAACTTCTTCAACTGCCTGATGAAATTCATTTTCTCCGGGAGTTCTTTGCTCAAGGCCTGCAATAAAATCATTTATGCTTGTTTTCATCTCATTAATGTTTTAAATGTTTGAGTAAAGTTAGATAACTTAATTGTATAAACCGGAGGACGCAACCAGAATTGAGATAAAACCAATCTGCTAATAATCAGCAATATATAAAATCAAAAAAGATGTTAAATAACAGGGTCTGACAATCGTCAGGATTTGGGAATGCAAAAAAAGCCTTCCCCCGCAGGGAAAGGCTTTTAAATATTCTGTTCTGGGCTTTTTTCTACATCATGCCGCCCATTCCACCCATGCCGCCGTGTCCGCCGGCAGGCATTGGCTGTTCTTTTTCTTTCTCTTCTACAATTACGGTTTCGGTAGTAAGCAACATACCAGCAATTGAAGCAGCATTTTCCAGCGCAATGCGTGTTACTTTTGCCGGGTCAATTACTCCGGTTTCGTAAAGATTTTCATATTTGTCGGTGCGGGCGTTGTACCCAAAATCACCTTTGCCTTCACGAACT
>CAZCPH010000210.1:0-5798 GCA_964500105.1 uncultured Mariniphaga sp.
CATGTGGCAGTCGGCACACGAAACACCCCGTTTTGCATGAATTCCGGTCATGTAAACTTCATAGTCGGGATGTTGAGCTTTCAGCATCGGAGCTTTGCTCAGCGCGTGGGTCCAGTCCGAAAATTCAATATTGTCGTAATATTCTTCCATATTTTCGGCAGTGTAGCCGTTGTCCCACGGGAAAGTTAAATAATTGGCGCCTTCAACAACTTTTTTGTTGAAATAGTATTCCACATGACACTGGGCACACACCAGGCTTCGCATTTCCTGGTAGCTCGATTGAGTCACATCTTTGCCCTGGCGTTCGAAAGCTTCAATCAGGGCCGGACGCGAAATTCGCAGGTTCATGGTTTTTTCGTCGTGGCAGTCGGCACAGCCTATGGGATTTACAATTTCGGTTCCCAGCCGTGCCCATGCACCGGTGTAAAATTCGGCCACGCCTTCCTGAGCCATCATTCGCGGAACATCGGGACTTTTGCAAGTCCAGCAGGTTGAGGGCTGTGGCCCGTCGTTTGCATTTTTGGGCCCGCCTGTACGCAGTGTATTGTAAACATCGGTGATGGCATAATAGTGCCCGCGGCCCTGGTTGTAATCTCTTGAAAAACCGTATCCGGCCCAAAGTACAACCAGCTCCGGTCCTTCTTCAAGCATATCAACCATAGCGTTACCACCATACTTGCTTTTAAAGGTGGTATCGGCCGTGCGGTAGTATGATTGGAACTGACGGGGGTAATTTTCGCCCCACACTTCGTTGCGCGGTTCAAAAGGTTGAATTTCGGTTTGCGGAGTGTTCACAAAAGTGGCTTCCATCCGGCGTTCAACAATGGTTGAGGCCAGCAGGCCCAGTAAAAATACCACAATTACAGTGGCAAAAAACAGTACCCATGCCAGCCACGGGCGCTTTTCGGTTATTCTCAGTTTGTCGTTCATTTCTTTTTATTTTTAGTTATTTAAATATTTTCTTATCCATTCAGGAACAGGGTTTTGCGGAAGGGGAACTCGGGCATCGGGTACACTCGACAGGCTGTTTATCCTGCCGTGGGGTACCTCGCGATGACATTCCCAGCATTTTCTGTCGGTACGATGCATATGGTGGTTTTCTACTGATGCTTCCAGCTTCGGATCAACCAAAAGTTTGGAATGGCAACGGATACAGTTTTTATGAACAGCTTCAGCTCCTTCTTCCTTTATAAATATTACCTGTGGTTCGTTTCTGAGGGTAAAAATGGTAGCGTGCCGCATTCCGTCTTTTGCCTTGAAATAGTAGTGGTTAAATATATTGTTGTGCGGAACATGACAATCATTGCAATTGGTCCATTCGCGGTGTGAACTGTGTCCCCATGTAGCGTACTGTGGCGCCATAATATGGCAGTTTGTGCAAGTGGCCGGATTGTCAGACAAATATGAGTGGGCTTTTGAAATATAGATTGTAAAAAGACCAAGCCCTGTAAATATGGCGGCAGCGATGAAAACGGGAAGCCTCCATTTTGGCGGTGGTAGAAGTTTTTTCAGCATAATGTTTAAATCGGTTAAGTGAAATTCAAATTTTATTTAAATTTTACTTTTATCTTGTAACAGATGTTACAATGTGTCCAAAAATTTGTCTGTTTTTTTCACTATTTATAATGAGAATAAATTAGCGGTTTATGCTGTTAAGTTACTTTTTATATAGTGTAATCTTTCTCTATTTCTCTTAAATTTAAAAGTCCCATTATTATGGTGTTCTTAATCAGTGATATAACCAAAAATTAACCGCTGTTATGAAACATAAACTGATTTTCCTTTTGCTGATAGCCACTTTCCATTCATACGCCCAGTCATTTCTTTCATCGAAGGGCATAAAAGTTGATTTTTCCGGATTTGTCCGAAACGATTTCATTTTCGATTCCCGGAAAAATGTTTGTGCCTGCGACCATTTGCTCGAATTTTTTCCGTACAAACCGGCGTATGACGACAACGGCAAAGATATTTACGCCCAGCCCAATGCTCAGTTTTTAAATACTTTTTCAAGGTTTGGAACCCGGTTTTCGGGGTTGGAGCTGGGTAAGACAACGGTTTCGGCGTACGTGGAAATTGATTTTACCGGTTTTTCGGAAACCAACGGAATTCGGTTACGGCACGCTTATACCAGTTTTGTCTGGCCAAAGTCCACTCTGCTTTTCGGCCGGGCGTGGCACCCCACTTTTATCGAAAAGGTTTACCCTTCGGTTTTGAACGAAAACACAGGTTTGCCTTTTCAGGTTTTTAACCGGAGTCCGCAGGTGAGGTTCACGCATCATTTGGCAGAAAACCTTGATTTTATTGCTGCTGCGGTTTACCAGTTTAATTACGCCAATATGGGACCCGACGGAAAGACCTACCGTTATCAGCGTGAAGCGGTAGTTCCCAATCTTCATGCCCAGCTGCAGTTTTTTAACGAAAACTGGGTGGCAGGGGCAGCAATCGACTGGAAAAGCATCAAGCCGCGGTATGCCACTACGGGAACCAACGGAACGTTTAAAACTTCCGAAAAGCTGAATACCTGGGCGGTGTTGACCTACCTGAAATATTCAAAGGATAAGTTCGAACTGAAAGCGAAATCAATGTTTGGGCAGAATGTGAGTGAAAGTCTGCTGCCCGGCGGATATGCAGTTGCAACAGTTGACGATGCAACCGGAGCTGAAACCTACACTCCGCTGAACCATATTTACAACTGGATTAATTTCACTTATGGTCAAACCTGGAAAGTGGGAATGTTTGCCGGTTATTTGAAGAATCTTGGCACCAGCGACGAACCCGTGGGACCGTTTTACGGCATGGCTACCGATATTGACAGGATATACAAAATATCGCCACAGTTGATTTACACCTTTAAAAATTTTATGTTTGGCTGGGAATTGAGCTGGACAACAGCAGCATACGGAGACATTGATTATAACGATTTCGGCAAAATAAAAAATACCGGTAATGTCACAAATTTTAGAAATATGGTCTCTGTGGCTTACAATTTTTAAATTTCCTCTTATTTTTGCTTGAAAATAATAAAAATCAGCACGGCTGAATCAGTTAAAAGCCGTACTTTTTTAACCAAAAATCAATAATTATGGCATTCGAAATTTCTGTTTTTCTTGAAAATAAAATAGCTCATTTTGAGGGGATTACCAATGTTTTGAAAGCAGAAAAAATCAACATCAGGTCTTTAACGTTAACCAATTTTGTGCACGGATGGGGAGTGTTAAACCTGTTGGTTGACCAGCCCGAGAAAGCCTACCAGGCACTGGCCGGGAAAGGCAATTCTGTAGCCTTGCGCGAAGTAATTGCACTGGAAATGAAAGATGAGGCAGGTGGTTTGGATGAACTGCTGGTGCAAATTGCCAGGGTTGGCATTCACATCGAAAATGCTTATACGCGGCTTATTTCCCAAACAAATATGGCCATTTTGGTTTTGGATGTTCCGGATGTTCTCGAAGCAAAGAAGCTGCTTTTACAGAACGGAATTTCTATTCTGGACGATGTTACGGTTTACGGAAAATAAGCAGACTTTCACCCTGAGCCACAGGAAAATAACAGAAAACCAAATGAAGATTTTTAAGCATGATATGGAATGAAAAAATAGAATGTGCATCGCGTGATGAAATGACTAACCTTCAGAGTGAGCGGTTAATTCAAACCGTGCGGCGCATTTATCACAATATTCCCAGCTACCGGGCAAAAATGCAGGAAAAAGGCTTGAATCCCGGCGATATCCGGTCGGTGGAAGATCTGAGCAAACTACCGTTCACCAATAAACTGGATTTGCGCGACAACTATCCGTTTGGCATGTTCACCGTGCCCATGAGTGAAATTGTTCGGGTACACGCCAGCTCGGGAACCACCGGAAAACCTACAGTAGTGGGGTACACGCGTAACGATTTGCAGATGTGGTCAGAAGTGGTGACACGCGCACTTTGTATGGCGGGCGTGCACAAAAACGATATTGTGCAGGTGGCTTATGGTTACGGATTGTTCACCGGAGGGCTCGGGCTGCATTACGGAACCGAAAATCTTGGAGCTACAGTAATCCCCATTTCGGGTGGAAATACCAAAAAGCAAATTCAGCTGATGCAGGATTTCGGTACTTCGGTAATTGCGTGTACACCATCTTATGCTTTATTTCTTGCAGAAGTGATGCAGGAGATGGGCGTGGAACCCGGTTCGCTCAATCTTCGGGTAGGTATTTTTGGAGCCGAACCATGGAGTGAAAATATGCGTCGTGAAATTGAAGCCAAACTGAACCTGAGAGCAATTGATATTTACGGATTAAGTGAGGTTGTTGGGCCCGGTGTTTCGTGCGAATGCGAGTACCAGACCGGAATGCACATCAACGAAGATCACTTCATCCCTGAAATTATTGACCCCGAAACGCTGGAGCCGCTTCCGGCCGGTGAATTGGGCGAACTGGTTTTTTCAACTGTAACCAAGGAAGGTATTCCCATTTTGCGTTACCGAACCCGTGACCTCACACGTTTGAAGTATGAACAATGTGCCTGTGGCCGGACGCTTGTACGCATGGAAAAATGCACCGGCCGCTCCGACGATATGCTCATCATTCGCGGCGTGAATGTGTTCCCATCGCAAATTGAAAGCGTATTGCTTGAAATGAGCGAGACTGAACCGCACTACCTGCTTATTGTGGACCGCGAAGGTTCGCTGGATGTACTCAAGCTGCTGGTGGAAGTTCAGGAACAGTTTTTCTCCGATGAAATTCGTGAACTGGAAGCTCTCCGTAAAAAAATCACAGCCAGCATTCAGGGAACCCTGGGCATATCGGCAGAAGTTAAACTGGTGGAGCCCAAAACCATTGAACGCACGGCGGGAAAAGCCAAACGGGTAATTGACAATCGAAAAATCTGATGTGTATGAAAGCAAAACAAGTTTCGGTATTTCTTGAAAATAAATTGGGCAGACTCAATGAAGTCGCTCAGATTTTGGGTGAAGCAGGCGTAAATATTTCAGCCTTTACCGTGGCCGACACATCTGATTTCGGTGTGTTGCGGCTGATTGTGTCAGATTCTGAAAAAGCCTGCGATGTATTGAAGGCGAATCATTTTTCAGTGAGAACAACTGATGTGGTTCTGGTAAAAAGCTCCAACCGGCCGGGTGCTTTATCGAAAATGCTTAGTATTCTCAATTCCGAAGGGATATTTATTGAATACCTCTATGCATTTTCTATGGATGAAGATATGGCCGTTTTTGTTGTCAGGCCAACCGACGTGGATAAGTGTTTGGAGAAACTTCACAGGCACAAAGGTGAACTGCTGGATAACGGCCAGAGTTGCCAGGAGTAATGTAAAAAACAGAAGGAACAACGAGCAGGTGGTTGTTCTAAATTCAGAATGTGTATATTTGAATTCTATTTAAAAGAAACAAATGAAGCGTATAGCAGTGCAGGGAATTGTGGGGTCTTTTCATGAAGATGCCGCATTGAAATATTTTAACGAAAAGATTAAAGTTGTTGAATGCAAGTCGTTTACCAGTGTTTGTGATCTGGTTGATGCCGATAAGGTAGATTTCGCCGTTATGGCCATAGAAAACTCCATTGCCGGAAGTTTGCTGAAGAATTATCAGTTGATTCGCGATTATCACCTGAAAATTATCGGCGAAATTTATCTGCATATTCAAATGAATCTTATGGCAGTAGAAGGAGTAAAAACTTCTGATATTACCGATATTTACTCGCATCCCATTGCGTTGCAGCAATGTATGGAGTACCTCGAAAAATATTTCCCCAACGTGGAACTGCACGAAGGAATTGACACCGCCGGAGCAGCAAAGTTTAT
>CAZCPH010000211.1:0-5797 GCA_964500105.1 uncultured Mariniphaga sp.
CCTCAGTGTAACCGGCATTTTAACGCCTGAAAACAGTTGCAATCTCACCGCTGCCGAAACAGTTACTGTCGAGATTTCCAACCTCAGCAGTGCATCATCGCCAGCATTTCAGGTAGCGTATGTTTTGAATGATGAAGAGCCGGTTGTCGAACCGATTACCGGAAACAACAGCATAGCCGGAAACGGAAAGCTGGTTTACACGTTCAATCAGAAAGCCAATTTATCCGCCAAAGGTAATTACAGTCTGACAGCTTATGTAATAAACGAAAGTGACACCGACAGAACCAACGATACACTTTCGGTGATTGTGGAACATGTTACTGATGAACTGACTTCCGTTTCCCCAGACGTTACCGTTTGTGCCGGAGAAAGTGTTTTGCTGCAGGCTTCAGGCGGAATTTCATATCAGTGGAGTAACGGTTCCACTCAGAATGTAGTTCAGGTAAATCCGGTGGTTACAACAACTTATACCGTATTAATAACTACAGAACAGGGCTGCCAGGTAGAGAAGGCCGTTCAGGTTTCGGTTTTCGAACCGGGAATTGTTCCGGTTATTTCAGCCCAACCAGCCGACGATGCCTGTACCGGAGGCATGATTTTGAGTACCCAACTGGATTCGCCGGTAAAATGGTTTCAGAATGTGAATGGTGACCATTTAAGTCTGGGAGAAGCTGCAACTGTTCAGATTACTGAAAGCGGAAACTATATTGCTTCCTACACAAATGAAAATGGTTGTGATGTGCAATCTGAGTCATTTTTGTATGAACCGTTGGTCGCTCCTGAAATTGAAGTTTCGGGATATGCCACCATTTGTTCGGGAGAAAGTACAATTCTATCTGTTACCGGTGGAAGCAACATTCTCTGGTCAACCGGAGAAGCTGGCGAAAGCATTGTGGTATCGCCCGATTCGGACACCAAATTCTGGGTTGACGGATTGCTCGAAAACGGCTGTGCCTTTTCCGACACCGTTGAAATTACCGTTAGTCCGGCATTGCCACCTGCACCCGTAACCCAAATGACTCCGGCAAACAATTCGGTGAATGTGCCGCAACCGGTAAACCTCTCATGGCAACCGGGCGAAAATTCAGTAGCTTCCGATGTTTATGTCTGGGAAGCCGGAACAGACAAACCGGAATTTCCTGTGGTGAGCGATTTACAGGGAATCAGTCACAGACTGAATTTTACGGAGCCGGGGAAAACCTACAACTGGCAGGTGGTTTCCAAAAACAGTTGCCTCGAAACCGAAGGTCCTGTTTATACCTTTACGGCAGCAGGAATTCCCGATCTCACCATCAACTCATACAGCACGCCCGAATCGGTGCTGGCCGGAAACAGCATAACTGTTACCTGGGAAGTGAAAAATATTGGAAACGGAAATACCAGCAACACGCGCTGGAAAGACTACATTTATCTCTCTGCAGACCTGGATCTCAGAAAAGCCGACGATATTCTGCTCGGTTCCTTCGACAATCCTTCTTCTTTGATGCCCGGAGAGTCCTATACCGTTACAAAAGAACTCAAGATTCCATTAACATTAAGCGGCGTTTATTATCTGTTCATTTCAACCGATAACGACGACGGTTACTGCAGAATTGAAAACGGGGTTTGTGCAGATGACCGTAAAGCACATTCACAATCCGTGCGTGAAAGCGATGAACAGAACAACCAGGTTTATCCTACGCTTTCAATTCTGGTGCCTCCCGCAGCCGATCTTACAATTAACTCTGTGGGGGTTATGGTGGATGCCTTTTCCGGAGATTCCATACCGGTAAACTACGAGGCTGTAAATCAGGGTGAAATCACTGCCCGGGGAATGTTTTGGCGGTTTCGCAGCGATTTGGGACTTTACAGCTATTCTTCCGGCTCAGGCGGCGGAGCTTCGGGCAGCAGTTCTTCCGCTGCTCCTTCGGTTACCACACCTCCTGTTACAGATCCCTGCGGATTGCAGTATTTCTGGAAAGATGCCATTTACATCTCTTCCGAATCGGAATTCAACATCCAATCGGCAACAAAACTCAGGGAGTACAATGTTTACCTTTCAACATATAACGAAGAAACCAGTTGCCATACCGACAGCGACCTGCCTGTTGGTGAAACCTATTCGCAACTGAAAAAGGTGAAAATTCCGGATCAGATTTTCGGAACCTATTATATTTACGTAGTAACTAATTTGTACGGACTTTTCGAAGACGACTATTCCAACAATGTTTACCGGAGTGATCCCATCGAAGTTCGGCTTACTCCGCCAGCTGACCTGGCTGTAACAGAATTTCAGACTCCGGCAGAAGCTTTGGCCGGGAAGAAAATCAATGTTTCGTGGACCGTACAGAATCAGGGGGCCAATCCACCGAACCGTGATCGCTGGACCGACGAAATTTTCTTGTCCGAAACTTCAGAGTTTAATAAGAAGAATGCGATTTCCCTGCTGAAAAAGGATTATGTAACTCCATCCTTTTCGTATAATGGTCATTACCAGAAAGACAGCCTGAAACAGGGTGAAAGTTATACCGTGAATGAGGAAGTTATCCTTCCGGAACGAATTCAGGGTGATTATTACCTGTTTGTGCTGACCGATACCGATGAACGGGTTTTTGAATACCAAACCCGAAGCAATAATCTGAAAGTCAGCAGTCAGACTATTTCGGTTCAATACAGCGACCGGGCCGATCTGGCGCCCATTGCCATTTCGTTTCCCGATACCATTTACCGCGATGAGGCGTTTCCCTTGAACTGGACCGTTATCAATCAGGGAGAAGTTAAAGCGGCAGGTTACATTGACCGTTTTTACTGGTCAACCCGGCCGGTATGGACAAACGGGCAAATGCGTTCTCTGGGTACTTCACTGCAGAACGACAGCCTTACACCCGGTCAGGCTACCGAAAAATCGAAATTTGTTAAACTCCCTGTGGCAACTCCCGATAGTATCTGGTTTTATGTGAATGCAGATTATTCCGACAGAGTTTTCGAAACCGATGAAACCAACAACAGGTTTGGAACTTTTGCTTCTGCCGTTATTTTAACGCGTGAAGTGGAAGAGGAAATCAAAGACATTGATTTGCTTGTTGAACAGTTCTCTCCCGGAACAACAAACATGGGCTCAGGTGATTTGGTTAACGTTTCAATGACCATAAAAAATGCAGGGCAAAGCAATCTGGATAAGGGTTTTACCAGCCGCATTTATTTATCGCAGGATTCAGTTTTAACGGAGAATGATTTTTATCTCGACCAGATAAACCAGAACAAACTGGCTGCCGGAAGCTCATATAGTGTGAATAAAAACATCAAAATACCTGATGGCATTTCGGGCGAATACTTTTTGTACTTGTGGGTCGATTACAACCGGAGGATTACGGAGGAAATCAATAGAGAAAACAATATTTCACTCCGGAAAATTCAGGTTACTGCCACACCCTCGCCCGATCTGGTGATTTCTGATATTTCTGCTCCCACGGAGTTGTGGAGAGGACAGGACTTTTATCTGAAATACACCATTGAAAACAATGGGAACGGACCAACCCGGAACGAGTGGTACGACGGGTTTTTTATCAATACTTCTCCGGTTCAGGAAAAAGGACAGAGCATCGGGTACAAAAAAATGACCGGCGTTTTGCAGCCCGGAGAATCAGTAACCGACAGTGTGCGGGTTACGTTGCCAAACAATATTTCCGGAAATTATTATGTAATAGCTGTAGCAGATAGAAACAATACAATTTTTGAAGGCAACGAAGGCGGTGAATCGAATAACGAACAGGCTCAGATTGTTTTAATCAACATTCCCGAACCTGCCGATTTAACTGTAAGTGCTGTTTCTGTTCAGGATTCGCTCTATCTGGGAGAAACCGGTGAGGCAACCCTGCAGATAACCAACAGTGGTACCAATCCCGCAAACGGAAACCTGCACAATGGATTTTATCTTTCCGCCAATCAGCAATTTTCAGGAACTGATGATTTTCTGGTTGCCAGTGAGCGCTCTTTCGTTGATCTCCAGCCGGGACAAAGCCTTTACGTTGATCTGGAAGGTCCGGTAACCAGTGTGAATCCGGGCAGTTACTACGGAATTGGCCGTACAAATATTCTGGCATCCATTGGTGAAATTAATTACCAAAACAATTCGAAAGCCTCTGATGACCAGGTAAAAGTGAACGTGAGAAGGCTGGACCTGGATGTTACGGAAACCGTAAGTTTCTACGATGGGAAATGGCTCTACTACAAGGTCGATGTGGCTGAAAATATGGATTTGATCATTGACATCACATCAACTCGTACCATTGGCAGCAACGATGTTTTTGTTTCCTTTGGAAACGTGCCAACACCCAATGAGTTTGAATTTACCGGTTTGCATAAAAACAGGACCAATCAGCGGGTGCTGGTTCCCGAAACGAAAGCCGGAACCTATTTCATTCTGATAAAATCTGAAATATCAGCACACCAGCATATTGACATTCTGGCGAAAACATTGCCGTTCAGTATTTTGTCGTCAAATCCCGAAACGGTTGGCAACGGCATTGTTACCACAACCCTCACCGGTGCGGGCTTCAGGCAGGGAATGGAGGTATCGCTGTATAAAAATGGCAGTAAGGTGATTGATGCCGGCAGCGTAACGCTTGCCAACAGCATGAATGCAACAATTGGCTGGAACTTAACCGAGGTTGAATTTGGTGCTTACGATTTGGTGCTGAAAAATCCGGACAATGCAACAGTGACGCTTGAAAATGGTCTTACCGTTGAAGCCAGTACCGGCTATAGTGCTTTAACCTATAATATTCTGGCTCCAGATGTGGTTCGGGCTGGCAAATCGGCATTTTTTAACATTGTGTTCAAAAACGAAGGAAATGTGGATGTGCCCATTCTCAATTCAGAAGTTATTGTTCTGGAAGAAACAGAAGTGTATGAAATAAAAACCCAGGGGAAATTAAGAAAAAGTTCAATGCTTGATCCATTGGGTCGAACGGCTGATTTAGCTGACTATCAATCGCTAAATGGATTTACAGTTATTCCGTTGAATGCCCGTGATATCCGTCCGGGTGAAGAAATGTCAGCCAGTATTTTACTTGGAAATTTCTCGGGAAATACATTTCCAATGTATGTACGCACCATGGGTTTTTCACCTGCTGTTTTGATTCTCAATTTGTTTGAAAAGATTGAAAATACACGCCAGATTGCGCTGGCAAGCCCTGAAATGTTTTATGAAGACAGGGATTTGGTAGCGGACAAGATTGGTTTCAGACATGCCATGATCCAGAACTATATCGATTACGGTTTGATTATGGCCAAAGATACTGTAGGTATCGATTTGGATTGCATAGACTGTGGGTTATCCCAGGAAATGCAGAAGTTTGATCCTGAAGGCGATGGAATAGGAACAACATTTTTGGGAAAAGCAACCTTTGAATCAGGCCTTGAATACAACTGGCACATTAACAGATATGCTGGCGATGCCGGATATAATCCGGGCTGGGATTTATTAAAATTAACCGGGGAGTTAAATATTACAGCAACAAACGATGCTCCTTTTGTAATCAAAGTTAATAGCCTTGATTATAATAATTTCCCAAGTTACCTGGGCGGTTGGTATCCCGCAGTGGATAAATGCTGGCCCATTGTTGTGGCCAGTGGCGGAGTTACCGGTTTCGATCCGGAAAAATTTGAATTGGATATGGACGGATTTTTGGCGTATAACTATACTTACGGAGGAACTTTCAGCATTGAACAAACCGATGAATTTACTCTTTCCCTGTGTTTCACAGCCTATGCGCCTGAACCAGGTGAACCGGGTGTACCGGGTGCTCCCGGCGGT
>CAZCPH010000212.1:0-3813 GCA_964500105.1 uncultured Mariniphaga sp.
ATTTGTACGACCGTGACCATGAACAGTACCCCGACCGGGTGATTTTCGGCAGCGAAAACCGGCATGACATGCAGGCATGGAAAGCAGTCACCTCGCGCGAATTCATCTTCGGGCAGTTTCTGTGGACCGGCATCGACTACCTGGGAGAATCGGGACGCTGGCCATCCCGCGGCTTTTATTCTGGCCTGCTCGATTTTGGAGGCTTCATCAAACCACGCGGTTTTTTCCGTCAGTCGCAATGGTCGGACAAGCCTATGGCATATCTGGGAACTTATCCTACACCGGGACGCGGCAGCCAAAGCCAGATGCAGGATGTTTGGTCGCAACTGGAAGCTGAAAATTCACGCAGAAATTACGAGGAAAAAGTTCCTTCCATGGATGCCTGGCCCATCTGGAATTATAGGGAAGACCAGATGATACGTGTGGTTTGTTACACCAATGCAGCCAAGGCAAAGCTTATGCTAAATGGGGAACAGGTGGGTGAACCTCAGAATTACAACGACCAGACCGGCATTATTTTCTGGGATATTCCGTTTGCCCCTGGAAAACTTGAAGTGATTGCCATGAATGAGCAGGACCAAACCATCACAACCACTGCAATTCAGTCGTCGGGACGGCCTTATGCCATTAAAGTGATTGAAGGCGAAGAATCGGTTGAAGCAGGAGGAGTTGCTCAAATTGCCATTCAGGTGGTGGATGAAGCGGGAATTCCCGTGATGCTGTCGGACGACGAAGTGATCTGTCAGATTTTGGGCGACGCGCGGTTGCTGGGACTCGAAGCCAGCAACAACTCCGACATGTCGGACTATACCGACAACAATCACCGGGTTTTTCACGGCCGTATGATTGCCTACATCAAAGCCGGCGATACTCCGGGAGAAGTACAGGTGAGGTTTTCAGCCAACTGGCTGGAGCCGGCCATTGCTAAATTCAAAGTTGATTAATTTTTTAAAAAAATGAAAATCAATAAGACAACAAGCTGTTTTCTCGCTGCTACCGTCCTTTTTCTGTCTGCCGTGTTCAGCTCGTGCAATACAGGGAACATGCAGGACAATGAACTTTCTGCCTATCTCTTCTCCTACTTTACCGGAAACGGACCGGGAGAGGAAGCCATTCATTTTGCCGTGAGCCTCGATGGATTTAATTACCGTGCGCTGAACAACAACGAACCCGTTCTGGATTCAAAAGAAATCAGCACAACCGGTGGCGTACGCGATCCGCATATTTTGCGCGGCCCCGACGGCTGGTTTTACATGGTGCTTACCGATTTATATGTGCCAGAAATGGGCTGGCGAAACTATGCCATGGTGCTGCTGAAATCGAAAGATCTGATTCACTGGGAATCTTCCAGGGTAAATATTCCGGAAACTTTTCCTGAAGAATTTGGTGATGTGTGGCGGGTGTGGGCGCCGCAAACCTTTTACGATGAGCATACCGGCAAATACATGATTTACTTTTCCATGAAGCAAGGCGATAACCCGGATATCATTTATTACGCATTTGCCAATGATGATTTCACAGGCCTGGAAGCACCGCCCAAACAGCTGTTTTTCAGCACCACAAACAATGCGGCCATCGACGGCGACATCATTTTAAAGGATGGAATTTATCACCTGTTCATGAAATCGGAAGACGGTGAGCCGGGAATTAAACTGGCCGTTTCGGAACAACTCACTGAAGGTTACAAACTGGTAGGTGATGAGCGGGTGGACTGCGAAACAAATCCGGTGGAGGGCAGTGGTATTTTTAAGCGGATTGGAATCGATGAGTATATTTTGATGTACGATGTTTACACCAGCGGGCGGTATCAGTTTACCAAAAGTACCGATTTGCACAACTTTTCGGTAATCGATGAAGAAATCTCCATGAACTTCCATCCGCGTCACGGCTCGGTAATTCCCATCACAGGAAAGGAATATAAACGTTTGGTGAGCCACTTTGGACGACCGGACGATTTGCTGGTGGAAGCCACTGCGCCGGAACTGAAAAAAATCAATGTGCACTTCAATGGCCGGGAAAAAACCATTCGGTTGCCGGTGAAGCGGGGAACTGATTTATCCAATTTCGATCCACAGTTTCACTGCTGGCCCGGCTTTTCCGCAGAACCCGAAGGACCACAGGATTTTGCCGGAGGTCAGGTAAGCTATACCTTTTCCATTGAAGGGCAGGACGATGTGGTGTATCTGGTTACAGCTTCGGCCGATCACAACCCGGTGCTTGAAGGTTATTATGCCGACCCGGAAATCATCTGGTCCGAAAAAACAGGCAAGTATTACATCTATCCCACCAGCGACGGATTTATGAACTGGAGTGGCACATATTTCAAAGTTTTTTCGTCGGAAAACCTGGTGGACTGGACAGACGAAGGTGTAATTCTCGACCTTAAAACAGATGTAAGCTGGACCGACCGCAATGCCTGGGCACCGTGCATTATCGAAAAGAAAATGGATGGAGAGTACAAATATTTCTACTACTTCACCGCAGCGCAAAAAATTGGCGTGGCCGTAGCCGATGACCCAACAGGGCCATTTATGGACAGCGGCCAGCCACTCATCGACTATAAACCCGAAGGAGTCACCGGCGGGCAGGAAATTGATGCCGACGTGTTTACCGACCCGGTTTCAGGGAAAACATTCCTCTACTGGGGGAACGGCTACATGGCCGGCGCAGAACTGAACGACGATATGGTTTCCCTGAATAAAAACACATTGAAAACCTTCAATATAGACAGAACTTACCGGGAGGGAACCCATGTCATTTACCGCAACGGCACGTATTATTTCATGTGGTCGGAAGACGATACCCGCAGCCCCAACTATAAAGTGCGCTGGGCTACTGCCGAATCACCGTTGGGCGAACTGACCATCCCCGACAACAATGTTGTCATCCGGCGGGAGACCGATCAGGAAATTTTTGCCACGGGCCACAACTCCACTATCCAGATTCCGGGAAAAGACGAATGGTATTTGGTGTATCACCGCTTCACCCGTCCCAAAGGAATTGAAATGGGCCGCGCCGGAGGCTTCCACCGCGAGGTGTGTATCGACAAACTGGAGTTTGATGAAGATGGCAGAATCATTGAAGTTAAGCCAACGCTGAAAGGAATTGAACCGGTTGAGGAATAGGTTAAGAAGAGAAATTTCTTTTATCTTCGGAACTATAAAATTCAATAGAAATGAAATTACATAAATCATTTTTAGCAGTTGTCTTCGTGATGGCCTCTGTTATGTTTGCCAGTGCACAGGGAAATAACAAACTGTATTTTAATGCAGATGGCACCTTCAAAATTGCCCAGTTTACCGATATTCATTTTAAACCGGGTGTTCCGGAGTCAGAACCATCGGTAGAGTTGATAAAGTACATTCTGGAAACAGAAAAGCCTGATTTGGTAGCATTTTCAGGCGATATCGTTACCGGGCATCCGGCTGCCGAAGGTTGGAAATCTGTTTTGGCACCGGTTGTTAAAGCCGGAATTCCGTTTGCCGTTACACTGGGTAACCACGACGATGAGCATGATTTGTCGCGGCAGCAAATCCGCGAACTGCTGATAACGTTCCCAGGCTATGTGGGCAAAAAGCCGGATGCAAAATCTGATTTTGGCGACTACCTGGTGAAAGTAAATGCAGGCAATAAAGAAGAAAATGCATTGCTTTATTTCCTCGATTCAAACGCCTACAGCATCCTCGATAGTGTGGAAGGATACGGTTGGTTTTCGCACGACCAGGTAAACTGGTACCGGAAACAAAGCCGGAAAAATGCGCTGAAAAGCGGGGAAAAGTTGCCGGCACTGGCTTATTTTCACATCCCGTTACC
>CAZCPH010000212.1:3823-5797 GCA_964500105.1 uncultured Mariniphaga sp.
GAATACAAAACGGCTTTCGACAGCGAGGCGAAGAGAAAAGGCCAGCGAAACGAAAAAGAGTGTTCGCCTGACATAAATACAGGCATGTTTACGGCTATGCTGTTTGAAGGCGATGTATTGGGTACTTTTGTGGGGCATGACCATGTAAACGATTACATTGTCAATCATTATGGAATTGGTTTAACTTACGGTCGCTGGTCGGGTGGAAAAACCACCTACGGCGATTTGCAGCACGGTTCGCGTATTGTGGTGCTGGAAAAAGGCAAACGACAGTTTACTACCTGGATGCGGTTAGGCGACGGACAGGTGGTTGACAAACTGGTTTTCCCGTAAGATCTTCAGTAAAAAAATACAATACATACCATTTAAATTCGTATAAAATGAAGTTGAAAATTCGACTTTTTCCGGTTCTTATCATTTTTTCCCTTCACCTTTATTCTCAGGAAATAAATATTTCACATGGTCCTTATATTCAGGCTGTGGCCGAAAATGAAGTAACCATAGTATGGACAACCGATGTGGATGCGGTGTCGTGGGTGGAGGTTGCTCCTGCGGGTACAAACAGTTTTTACGGGGAGGAACATCCCAAATATTACGAAACTAAAAATGGCAACAGGGTGGTAGGACAGTTGCACAAAATTACCATTCCCAATCTGGAAGAAGGCACCGAATACCGTTACCGGGCGTTTTCAAAAGCCGTTTTAATGCACGAAGGCCACCGGGTTTTGTATGGTAATATTGCTTCAACCAATGTTTACCGGCAAAAGCCATTGCGGTTTAGAACGTTGGACAAGCAAAAAGATACCGTTTCCTTTTTGGTTTTAAACGACATTCACGGCCGGGTGGACGATTTGACTGCATTAAGTAAAACTGTGGAGTTTGGTAAAACTGATTTGGTGTTTTTTAACGGCGATATGGTTTCATCCATGAATGATGAGCAGCAGTTTTTCGACGGGTTTATGGACAAGGCAGTGGAACTTTTTGCGTCGGAAGTGCCTGCATATTTTGCCCGCGGAAATCATGAAACCCGCGGTCCGTTCAGCGTCTATTTCCCCGATTATTTTCCAACACCAACCGGAAAACTCTACTATTCCTTCCGCCAGGGACCAGTTCATTTTATTGTGCTCGATTGCGGTGAGGACAAACCCGATTCCGACATCGAATATTCCGGCCTGGCGCAGTTTGACGCTTACCGAACCGAACAGCAGGAATGGCTGAAAAAGGAAATTCAAAAAGAGGAGTTTAAATCGGCACCCCACAAAGTGGTTGTTATTCATATTCCCCCGGTTGGTTCCGACTGGCATGGTCCGCTGGATATCCGCAGAAAAATATTGCCGGTGTTGAAAAACCAGGGCATTACAGCTATGATTTCCGGTCATACACATCGGTATCAATACATTGAACCGCAATCCGAAGAATTCGATTTTCCAATTATTATTAATGCACATACCACGTCACTCGAAGTTGATGCAACTTCAGAAAAAATGACGGTTATTCGCAAAGACACCGAAGGAAAAGAATTGAACCGGTTTAATTTTTGAGTCAACTGATGGTTTAGTCAAATCAATTTTATAATTTTAGCCCAAATTCAATTCAAGAATGAAGGCAAAATCTTATCATTCGAACCTTCTGGTTTCATACAGGTGCCTGTTTGAATGCCGCATTTTTTACGCCTGAAATTATTCCCTCAAATCAACCTTTTACCTTTTCAATTTATTATTGACTTTTAGCTTTTGCGATGCGTACAAAAAACCAGACAATCGATAAAGAACCCGATTCCGCCATTTTGGTGAATGAAAATTCATCAAACCCCGGCATGAATGACCGAATCCGCCGGTTACGCCGGATAAGTGTGGAAACCAAAGAATCCCTTTCCATTGAGCGGGCTATAATTACCACAAAGTTTTTCAGAGAAAATGAAGGGAAATATTCCGTTCCAATGATGCGGGCGCTCAATTTTATGGCGCTGTGTAA
>CAZCPH010000213.1:0-5796 GCA_964500105.1 uncultured Mariniphaga sp.
ATAATTGATTTTTTTTATTCAAACTAAATTTTTTACTCGTAGCGGTCCAAATATACCAATTTTGAACGGATTGTTCCGAACTGATAAGTTGCCGGCAGGTTTTAACGCCGGATAGCAGTTTTATTAGCCAATTTTCACTGAAGTCATCGTTAGCGAACCTGCCACAGCTTTATCGTTAAAGAGTTCAATGTTTTCATTATTTCTACCTAAAGCCAGCGAATAGAGCAAAGGTAAATAATGCTCAGGTGTAGGAATTGCCAGTTGGAATGCTTTTCCCTGCGAAGCATAATCGATTAAGGGTTTGTGATTCCGGTTCAGAATAAAATCCTTCATTTTCAGACTGGCTTCGATAGCCCAGTCGTAGCCATATTCTTCAGCATTTAATTTATCCCATGCAACTCTGCGCAGGTTGTGTACCATATTTCCACTGCCAACAATCAGAATACCTTTTTCCCTTAACCTGGCAAGTTCTTTTGCAAGTTCAAAATGCCAGGCCGGAGATTTGGTGTAATCGAGGCTCATCTGAATGACGGGGATGTCAGCATCGGGATACATGTGTTTGATTACCGACCAGGCACCGTGGTCGAGTCCCCATTTTTGGTCGAGCCCGATTTCAGTCATTTGCACCATGTTTTTGGTTTCCTGAGCCAGTTCGGGACTTCCCGGTGCCGGATACTGAACCTCGAACAGTTCTTTCGGGAACCCCCCGAAGTCGTGAATTGTGCGTGGATGGTCCATTGCCGTGACAAATGTTCCGTTGGTTTCCCAGTGTGCCGAAATACAAAGTACCGCTTTGGGCTTTTCAAACGATTGGGCGGTTTTTCGGAATCCCTGCACAAATTCATTTTCTTCAATGGCATTCATCGGGCTGCCATGCCCAAGGAAAAGTACCGGCATTTTTTCGGTACTTTCCAAAGGGTCTGTCATTTTTTTTAATCCATCCAGTTTCATAGCTACTCCTGTTAACGGCAATAAAGACATTGCCCTGATAAAATGTTTTCGGTCCATGTTGACGGGCGTTCAGTTGTCAATTAGCTGTTTATGCTGCAATAGTCTTTCTTTTTAATTGTTTGGATAGAATGTGGTCTATGGAGTATTTTCCTGCACCTGTAATCAGCAAAACAATAAAAATCAGTGCGTACAGAAGCGACATTTCTTTGCCTGAAAAGGGGTCGTTTGCGTGTATGTAAAAAGCCGCTGTTAACATGGTAATAATGAGTGGTATGGTTGCCATCCGGGTTCCCAGACCGAGAATAATAAATACAGAGCAAACCACTTCAGCAAATACTGCAAGTGCAAGCGACACACCCATGCTCATTCCCATTACACTTGCAAAAGCGATGGGCTCACCCGAAAAGAACTGCATGAGCTTCGGAATGCCATGTGTCAGCATCATCAATGCCGCACCTGACCGAAGCACGAGAAGGGCTATGTTGGTGTTCGATTTCTCCATTGTTTTTATAAGTAACTTATTCATTGTTTTCTTTTATATTGTTTTCGTATGTTTCCTTAAAGTTTTCTTTTTGAGAGCTTTTTAGCCGACTTGCTTTACAAACTGCACTTCTGCCTGAATTTTTACTTCGTCGCTTACCAGTACACCACCGGATTCCAGTGCAGCATTCCAGTTCAGGCCCCACTCTTTCCTGTTAATTTTTCCTGTAAGTGAAAATCCTGCTTTTTCATTTCCCCAGGGGTCTTTGTTTGTTCCACCAAATTCAACATCGAGAACAACTTCTTTTGAAACGCCTTTTATGGTAAGCATTCCCTTAAGTTTGAATTCGTCGTCGTCCACTTTTTCAAACGATGTGGATTCGAAAGTAAGCTCTTTGTGGTTTTCCACATCGAAAAAGTCGCCGCTTTTCAGGTGATTGTCGCGGTCGTCGTTGGTAAAAACCGACGAGCTGTCAATGGTTACTTTCACCGGAGCTTTGGTGAAATCTTCGCCGTCTATTTCAGCTGAAAAATTTCTGAATTCACCTTTTACATTGGTAATCATCAGGTGTTTTACTTTAAATAAAAGTTCGCTGTGAGTTGGGTCGAGTACCCATTTTGTTGTTGCCATAATTCTTAATTTTTTAATCGTTATTATTTATGGCACAAAAATACAGTTAGTTAAGGACAGGGCGGTTACAGTATTCGGAAAAGGTGTTGTAAAATCAGGAAACCAGTTTCTTCATTGAATTGCGGAATGCCGACGGCGACTGCCCGGTTTTCTTCTTGAACACGTTGGTGAAGTAGGATTTTTCGTTGTACCCCAGTTCAAAGCCAATTTCAGCAATGGTGAGGTCGGTGGTAATCAGCAGGTTTTTTGCTTCAGTAAGCTTGCGGGTTTCAATGATTTCGGAAACGCTCTGTTGTAAAATATTTTGGCAGATTACGTTCAGGTTTCGGGAAGTCATGAACAGTTTTTCGGCATAAAACGAAACGCCAACTGGTCTTCTGAAATTTTCTTCGAGCACAGCAAGAAAGTTTTTAAAGGTCTGACTTTGGGTTTTTAATAAGCCGTCGGTATCCGGAAGAATCTTTTTTCGTTGCGATTCAATCATAATAAATACCGCCTGCAGCAGGTGACGTATAATTGCCAGATCGGGATTTTCCTGCCGGTATTCCTGGTACATCATTTCGCAAAGTGTATTTATTCGGTCGAAACAATTTCCCCGTTCAAATTCAATGTTGGCCTGTTCGTGATAATAGCCGTAAAGCTGAAAAATGATTTCAGGAATAAATTCGCTTTGAAAGCGTATGACCCAGGCAAAAAACTGATTGTTTTTCAATCTTGGTTGCACGCGGTGAACCTTGCCTTTTGTGACAAAACTGGCGTAGGGAGATTCTGTCCATGTTGAACCAAAATCGATGAAATGTTCCAGTTTACCTTCTATGCCAATAATTAATTCTTCGTAATCGTGCAGATGCGGTTCGTTGGGAGATGCATTAATCTGCTTCACCTCGTCAACCGAAATCGGGTATATTTTAAACGTTTCGTTCATTTTTATTAATTCTGCAATACTACTAAAATTTCATGGCAAAAACAGAGAATATTCTTTTTGGCAGCTCAATGCAACAACAAACGACAACGCTGAAAACGGATTTTTGTGAAAATTGATGTATCTTTCATCGCTCAAAAAAAATCAAAAATTACAACACATGTCAAACATCGGACATATTATTGAAGAACGGGCTGCCAGTATTGGCAATTTTATGGTTGGACGTTTGCTCCCGTTTCGGCAAAAACGAACCGTTGGGCCGTTTATTTTTCTCGATCATATGGGGCCGGCAAAACTCGGTGGCTCCGAAAATCTGGATGTGTTGCCGCATCCGCATATCGGATTGTCCACACTTACTTACCTTTTTGAGGGTGCATTAATGCACCGCGACAGCCTGGGGTCGGTGCAGGAAATAAAGCCGGGAGAAGTAAACTGGATGACTGCGGGCAGGGGAGTGGTTCATTCGGAAAGAACGCCGGAAAACCTGCGGGAAAAGGAAAAAACCTTTCACGGACTGCAGATCTGGGTGGCGCTGCCAAAAAATATGGAACAAACAGAGCCTTCGTTTACCCATATTTCTGCAGGGAAGATACCGAAATGGGAACAGGAGAGTGTGAGCATGAAGCTGATTGCCGGTGAAGCTTTCGGGAGAAAATCACCGGTGCCGGTTTGCAGTCCGTTGTACCTGATTGAAATGAAAAGTAAGGAAGAGGTTGAACTGAATATTGGCAATAGTTTATTTGGCGAAAGCGCTTTGTATATCCTGGAAGGAAATGTTAAAACTGAAGGGAATGTTTTCGAACCCAATCAGTTGCTTGTGGCAAAAGAAAGTTCGTTGTGCCGTTTCGTTTTAGGCAGAAATTCCACTGTTTATCTGCTGGGTGGCGAGCCTTTTCCTGAAGAACGTTTTATTTTCTGGAACTTTGTAAGTTCCGACAAAGAGCTTATTGAAAAAGCTAAAACCGATTGGAAGGAGCAAAATTTTTCGGCAATTCCCGGAGAAACAGAATTTGTGCCGTTGCCAGAATAGCCGGTATATATAATGTAAAAAAATGGAGCCGAAAATCGTGTAGAAAATCGTGCTCCATTCTGTAAGTGGTTGACTGTAAGCAGTCTTTGTGACCCCACCGGTTTTATTGATTTTCATATATAACAGATACATTTTTAGTATTTTAAATTACCAGAGAAATTCATTTTTGAATGAATGCTGAATGAATGCCCTCAATTTTTCCCTGTTGTAAAACATTCAGAAATATCTATAAATACACTTGACTCATATCTATTATTTCTGAATTTTTACAGTTTCCCATTATTATGCACTATTCGCAATATGGTTCCCCCCCATTCGGTTGTTTAATTCTTCCAGACATTTAGTATATTTCTCATAAACTTCCTGAATCTTGACGTTCAATCTATCAATTTCTTCTTGCTTTTTCTCACAATCAAGACAAAGTTCATTTTGCTTATCCTTATTTTTTAGCTGTTCAGGATCTTCGTTTTCAAAAAATTCGCAAACCGAAACTTTAAAAAAATCAGCAATAGATTCAAGTGTAGCAACATCACATGTTTTTTTGTCAAGCATTTTCCCATACCCAACATCGCTCATTCCAATCTTTTTAGAAATCTCTCGATTGCTAACTTTATTTTGCTCTTGTAATTCTTTTATTTTATTGTAATTCAATTTTATAAATTTTAGAATAATTCTAAATTAGTCATAAATGCAAACTAAATCTTGCAAATATGCAAACTTTAGTTTAATATTGTCATACTAAGTTAATAATAAAGTATGACCACAGCAACAGCAAATAGTATGAATCTTTTACTTGAGAAACCAACAACCATGGTTTCAGTGAAAATACCGAGAAAAATGAAAAAGATGATTGAATCAACAGCCGCTTCACTTAACATGAATGTAAGCCAATACATTAAGCTGGCTATTAACGACCGACTGGAAAAAGACAAGAAACTATAAAAATAACAAAAGCCCGGTTCACAGGTGTTGCTGCACCTCGCCGGGCTTTAAAATTTAATGTATATGAAAGCAAATGTAGTGATTAACAATGAAACAAAAAAGCTGCCGGCAGGCATTTCCGAAGGTGTTGAGGCCTTTTGGCACAACGGTGAAAAATGGGTTATTGCCGGAGGTGTAGTGAGTCGCTTTAATGAAGCACCTGCAAAAATTCAGAACATGATTGCAAAAGCATTTATAGCCGATAAAAGAAGTCGCCGGTACCTTGAAAAAATAGGCATAACCGGTTTTGAAAATGGTATGGATATGTGGTACAAATGTGTTCTTGGTACACTGGACGGACCTCCGGATTTCCTGAATGGAAAATTTACAGGAAATGCTTACAATGGCGCTTGCAAAGATTTCGAATGCCCCCACCGGGGAAAATTTTGCAGCCTTAAGCCAGGATTTAAAAATTATGAAATAGCTACCCTGGAAGCTTTGAAAGGTGGGTTTACGCTTGAGCAAACTGCTGCTTTGTTGTGCATATCACTCCCAGGATTGAAAAGCAGGATTAAAAAAATGAAAGAAAAGTTAGGCGCTAGAAACATGGCATCATTAATTGCCAAAGCCAACGCCTACGGAATATAATTTATTAACTGCAAAGGCAGGGAAAGCATGGGCACCTGCAGAGGTGGGTGCCCTTTTAATTAAGTTCATTCACAATTTTGATTAAAATATACAGCAGGAGAATTTCGTTTTTTGGTTGAATCTTTGGTTTATTGATTTATATTTTTTACGTCCCGAGTTAGTTTCCGAAAGCACAAACTCCTGCTGTTACTTATATGGGGCAGCACTTTTAAT
>CAZCPH010000214.1:0-5791 GCA_964500105.1 uncultured Mariniphaga sp.
AGCTTTTTGGCTACCATTTTGGCAATCAGCGCATCTTCCTCCCAGGTGCAGGCACTGGTAACAGCGCCCACCCGTTCGTGCCAGTTCACCATAAACAACGCCACAAGGTCATGTCCCTGCTGCTTTAACAGATAAGCCGCAACACTGGAGTCCACTCCGCCCGAAAGTCCGATTACTACCCTGCTCATAGTCTGCAAAAGTATGAAGTATTTTGTTTTTTTTGGTATTTTTACGGCTCTGAACAAAGAATAATAAGAAGAATTCAATATGCAAATCCGATATAGATTACTCTCTCTGTTGCTGCTTTATGCCATTTCACTAAATACTGAGTTGTTTGCCGAAGAAACTTCAACTCCGGGAGAGCCTCAGTTTTTACTTCTCACAAAAGACCTGTGGGTGGAAGAAAAACTGGCTCAACTGACCCTCGATGAAAAAATTGCGCAGCTGATGATGGTGACAGTTTATCCGCGCCAAAGCGAAGCTGCCAAAAACAGCATGGTAAACCTGATCAGGCGCTTTAAACCCGGCGGCATTCTGGTTATGCAGGGAAGTCCGGTAAAAACAACCCGCTGGATTAATGAATTTCAGCAAACCTCTGACATTCCGATGCTTGTGGCCATCGACGGTGAATGGGGTTTGTCCATGCGCATGGACAGTACCATTCAGTATCCTTATGCCCAGGCTATTGGAGCCATCCAGGATTCCACATTTATTTACCAGATGGGGCGCGATTTTGGGCGGCAAATGAAACTTACAGGCATACATATGAACTTTGCTCCGGTGGCTGACGTAAGTACAAACCCACAAAACCCGGTAATTAATTTTCGATCGTTTGGCGAAGATAAAATTAATGTTTCCCAAAAAGCAGGATGGGTGGCACTTGGCATGCAGGATGCGGGTGTGATTCCGGTGGCCAAACATTTTCCGGGCCATGGCGATACCGAAACCGATTCGCACCATGTTTTGCCGCTTGTCAATCACAGCAAAAACCGCATCGATCTGGTGGAAAGTTTTCCTTTCAGATATTTAACCGAGACGGGCATTATGGGAATCATGTCCGCTCATCTGGAAGTGCCGGCACTCGATGATTCCGGAACACCATCGTCTCTTTCAAAAAAAATTATTGACGATTATTTGCGTAAAGAAATCGGGTTTCAGGGTCTGGTTATTACCGATGCGATGAACATGAAAGGTGTTCAGACGGATAAAGGAAACGCCGAACTGGAAGCGCTGAAAGCCGGAAATGACATGATAGAGTTTGTTCCTGATATTGGCAAAGCCATTTCGTCTGTTAAAAACGCACTGGCAAGTGGTGAAATTTCGATGGAAGAAATTGAAAACAAGGTTCGTCGTGTACTCGCGGCCAAACGATGGGCAGGCCTTCATATTTATCAGCCGGCAAACACCGAAAACCTGGTTTCGCGACTGAATTCGCCCTATTTCGAAGTAACCAACCGGAAACTCATTAAAAACGCCATGACCGTTTTGGTAAATCAGAATGTTTTGCCGGTACAGGATTTAGCCAATCTGAAAATTGCATCGGTAATGATCGGGGCAGAAAGCCTTACGCCTTTTCAGAAAATGATGGACAAGTACACGCAGGTTGATCATTTTGTACTCGGCAAAAATGCTTCAGCCCGCGAAATGATGAGTCTTCGTCAAAAACTCGACAATTACAACCTCGTGATAGCCGGTATTCAGGGAATCAATCTTTATCCTTCAGGAAAATACGGAACCACCGAGCTACAACGCAATGCACTGGCTGATTTTATCCGCGACAACAACATCATTTCCGTGTTTTTTGGCAATGCCTATGCACTGAAACACTTTGAAAACATTCACCATTCCAAAGGTTTGATTTTGGCATATCAAAACACTGAATTAACACAGGAACTGGCCGCACAGCTGGTTTTTGGTGCCTTCGATGCTTCCGGAAAGCTTCCCGTGAGTGTGGACAAAAGATTTCAGCTGGGTAATGGTTTAACACTGAAAAGTAATCAGACTTTTGCCTACACCATTCCCGAAGAAGTTGGTATCGACTCGGAAAAACTCTTTTCAAAAATTGATTCTCTGGGCAATCTTGGGGTTGAAAACAGAGCTTACCCGGGGTGCCAGGTGCTGATTGCGAAGGATGGAAATGTGATTCTGCATAAAAGTTACGGCTTTCATACCTATGAAAAAGAGCAGGAAGTTACAGAAGAAAATATCTATGATTTAGCTTCATTAACCAAAGTTACAGGCGCCCTGCCTGCAATAATGAAGCTGGTTGAAGATAAAAAAATAAACCTGGATGCACCATTCAGTACCTACTGGCCACCTTTTACGGGAACTGACCGCGGAAGGCTGCCTGTAAGAGACTACCTCACACATCAGGCGCTGCTTCCATCATGGATTCCATTCTGGCGAATGGGACTTGACGACAAAGGAAATCTGAGCCGCGAAGTTTTTTCCACACATCCTTCCGACCAGTTTAGTGTTAGGATTTCGGAACAGCTCTATTTGCACAATGGCTTCAAACAACAAATTTACGACACCATCCGGAATGCCAAATCATTGCCGGTTAAGCGCTATGTTTATTCCGACCTGAGTTTTCACCTCTATCCTGAAATAATCAGCAATTTAACCGGTGTTGCCTACGAAGAGTACATCAAAACAACCTTTTTCCGCCCACTGGGAGCCTGGACTATAACCTATAATCCCTGGCTCCATTTTCCCATGGAAGATATCATTCCCACCGAAACCGATGATTTTTTCAGAAATGAAAAGCTGAGAGGATTTGTACACGACGAAGGAGCAGCCATGTTAGGTGGTATTTCAGGAAATGCAGGATTGTTTTCTGCCACCAACGATTTGGCCAAAGTTTTTCAGATGTACCTGCAAAAGGGGTATTTTGGTGGAAAACGGTTTATTTCGGAAGAAACTGTGAATGAATTTATCAAACGACAATTTCCCGAGAGCAAAAACAGGCGGGCCCTGGGCTTCGACAAACCTTTGCCAAACAATCATTTAAACAAATTAAAAGATGCCTATCCGGCGGTTAGCGCAAGCAAAAACAGTTTCGGCCACACCGGTTATACCGGCACCATGGCGTGGGCTGATCCCGATAACGGAACGCTGTTTATTTTTATGTCGAACCGGGTTCACCCCACCCGTGAAAACCTTCAGCTTTTTAACCTCAACATTCGCACAGCCATGCATCAGGCAATTTACGATTGTCTCTGATTTTTCTGAGTTCAGGGTTAAAAAAAGTTAATTAAAAACAGACAACAAAGCCTTCTAAAACGCAAATCGTCAGTGCTTTATGCCTCAAAACCAATGAATTGTAACAAATAACATTTTCGGGTTGCTTTCCGTACAAATGTACCGGATACAAGAAGGGTAAAACAGTGATACTTTTAAGTTCTTTTTTCAATATTTAATTTTAAATTTACGGGTTCAGACGTATTTAATGTATAATTATCACAAAATAAAATTTTAAACATCATGGAGAGTACAATCACATTCAACGAGTTGCGTAAAATTAAAGACAGCTTGCCTGACGGTTCCATTAAAAAAATTGCTAATGAATTTGGCGTCACCGAGGAAACCGTCAGGAATTATTTTGGAGGCGCCAATTACACCGCAGGTGCAGCAGTGGGAATCCACATGGAACCAGGCCCAAACGGCGGCATTGTTCTTCTGGACGATACAAAAATCCTCGATCGTGCAAGGAAAATTCTTCAGGAAGAAACAGTCTGAAACAAAAAAATATTTAGAATTGGAAAAACTGTCCTATATTTATGGGGCAGTTTTTTTTAAACCAAAATGAAAATGAAAATGAAAAAGTATTTCCTTTATTTCAGTGCATTTTTTCTAGTTCTTTTTTCTTCGTGTGAAACCGAAAAACCCTGGCAGCCACTTTTTAACGGCGAAAACCTCGAAAACTGGGATACCCACCTGGGCACTCCTTTGAACGGTTTCGACAATCTGGCCGAAGCGGCAACCACCGGTAAAGTTTTTTCGGTAGTGGAAGAAAACGGGGAGAAATTAATCCGGATTACAGGAGAAGTGAACGGTTCGCTCGCCACCCGCGACACTTTTGCAAACTATCACCTGCAACTGGTGTTTAAGTGGGGCACCGAGGTTTACACCAACCGTAACAGTGGTTTGCTCTACCACAGTTTTGGAGATTTTGGCGAAGCCCTTGGCACCTGGATGGTGAACATTGAATGCCAGCTGATGCACGGTCGCCTTGGCGATACATACCTGATGAACAACACCTACTGCGAAACTGCTGTAAAAGAAGCAGATGGTGGATTTCAGTATGCAAAAGACGGTGAAGTAAAAAAGTTTGGAGAAGAGTTTAACGGAAAGGGAATTAAAAAAGGTTCGGATGTTGAAAATCCCATTGGTGAGTGGAATACCGTTGACCTGTATTGCGTTGGCCGTACAGCTGTTCATGTGGTAAACGGACAAACAGTGATGGTAAACAACAATACCGGAATAGATGAAAATGGTACAATTCTTCCGCTTACAGGAGGAAAAATCCAGATTCAGGCTGAAGGTGCTGAACTGTATATAAAAACCATTCAGATAAAACCCATTAAGGAAATTCCGGAAGAAGTTCTTTAAAAACAACGAATATTCATAAAAACAGAACCCGCTTTATTATTTGGAGCGGGTTTTTTATTGTCCTGCGAACAGGCAATTCTTTTTTGTAGATTTTTTGTTAACATCTTTTTTTGAATAAATAAACAGAAAACTGTTTTTTTGCACAAATCTATTTATTCAAAATCGCATGAATCAAAAAACCTTTCGCGACCAGCTGACTGTTAAAAACACGGTGCTGGGAATCCAGTTTCTTTTTGTAGCCTTTGGTGCCACAGTTTTAGTCCCGTTACTTGTTGGAATAGACCCTTCGGTGGCACTCTTTACAGCAGGCATCGGCACGTTAATTTTTCACCTGATTACCCGTGGCAAGGTGCCGGTATTTCTGGGCAGCAGCTTTGCCTTTATTGCGCCTATTATTGAAGCCACAAGGCTTTACGGCTGGCCCGGAACATTGTCGGGAATTATTGCCGTTGGGTTGGTTTACGGCATTGTTTCCATGCTGGTGAAAGCCCGTGGCGTTACCTTTGTAGAGCGCCTTTTTCCGTCGGTAGTTGTTGGACCGGTTATTATGATCATTGGACTTTCGCTGGCATCAACCGCGGTAGATATGGCAAAAACAGACTGGACACTGGCTGTTGTTTCATTGTTCACCGCTATTGTTGTAGTCATTTTTGGCAAAGGAATGGCCAAATTGATTCCGGTTTTTATTGCGATAATCGTGGGTTACCTGGTTGCAGTGATTTGGGGGAAGGTTGATTATTCAGCAATTGGAGAAGCGTCGTGGCTGATGTTGCCCGAATTCACTGTGCCGCAGTTTCACTGGCAGGCCATTTTGTACATGATTCCGGTTGCCATTGCACCCATAATTGAACATGTGGGCGATATGTACGCCATTGGCGGAGTATGTAAAAAGAATTTTATTGAAAAACCAGGCTTGAACCGTACCTTGCTGGGCGATGGAATTGCCACAGCGGTTGCCGGATTTTTTGGTGGCGTACCCAACACAACCTATTCGGAAGTTACCGGCGCCATAACCCTGACAAAAATCACCAATCCTTTTGTATTGCGCATTGCGGCCATTACAGCCATTGTTTTTGCCTTTGTGGGAAAAATCAGCGGTTTCCTCAAAACCATTCCGCAATCGGTGCTGGGTGGAATTATGCTGTTGCTTTTTGGTATGATTGCTTCCATTGGTATCCGG
>CAZCPH010000215.1:0-5755 GCA_964500105.1 uncultured Mariniphaga sp.
CAGAAAATTGTCTTATTGATAGAATAGCATCCATTAAAAAAATACGATTATGAACAATTTTGAATACAAAAACACCGTAAAAATTATTTTCGGGAAAGGAACCATTCCAAAGGTAGCCAATGAAATTCCGAAAAATTCGAAAGTTTTAATGATTTATGGCGGAGGAAGCATAAAAAGAAATGGCGTTTACGATCAGGTTAAAAATGCGCTGAAAGGTTTTGAACTTCATGAATTCGGCGGCATAGAAGCCAATCCGCATTACGAAACCTGTATGAAAGCAATCGACGTAGTCAGGGAAAACAACATCGATTTTCTGTTGGCTGTAGGTGGAGGTTCGGTTGTTGATGCCACCAAATTTATTGCTGCAGGCGCGCTGTATGAGGGGAAAGACCCATGGGACTTTTTCACCAAACGGTTTATGGTTGAACCCAAAGCGGCTGTTCCGCTGGGCGCGGTGCTTACACTGCCGGCTACAGGTTCTGAAATGAACTGGACCACAGTAATTTCGCGTGTTTCTACCCAGGAAAAACTGGCTTTTGGCCATCCGCTTGTTTCTCCCAAATTTTCGGTACTCGATCCCGAATGTGTGTTTTCACTGCCCGACCGGCAGGTGGCAAACGGTGTGGTTGATGCATTTGTGCATGTGATGGAACAATACCTCACTTACCCGGTAAACTCACCGTTACAAGACCGGTTGGCCGAGGGAATTCTTCACACTTTAATTGAAGAAGGTCCTAAAGTGCTGGCCAACCGCACCGATTACGATGCAGCTGCCAACTTTATGTGGAGCGCTACCATGGCATTAAACGGATTGATTGCACTGGGTGTGCCAACCGACTGGGCCACACATATGATTGGACACGAACTGACTGCTTTCCACGGCATAGACCATGCACGGACTCTGGCCATCGTTTTCCCGGGGATGATGCATATCAAACGCATAAATAAAAAGGATAAAATTCTGCAATACGGAGAACGAATCTGGGGAATTTCTAATGGAACAGAAGACGAACGCATCGACAAAACCATTGCCAAAACAGTTGAATTTTTCGAATCGATGGGCATTCCGTGCACGTTGCCGGAATATGATGTTCCTGCAGAAACCATAGGAAAAATTAAAGAGCGGTTTAAACAGCGCAAGAGCAAACTTGGTGAAAAACAAGATATTGATTACCAGGAAGTGGAAGCAATTCTTGAAAACAGATTGTAACAAGCAAATCCTTTTGCTTTAAATTAACCAACTGGTTTTGGATAGGTTTCTATATATTCCAGAATCAGTTGGTTATAACTTTCACGCAGTTGCTGAACAATGCGCTGAACCGGATCAAAACTCAAACTGCCAATCTGAGAAACAGGCAAAATCTTGGGTGAAGTACCGGTGATAAAAATTCCCTGAAACAGAGGCAAATCATCCAAAAAAACATCCTGCTCATAAAAAGGAATTCCGGCTTTCCCGGCCAGAGATATTGTCTTCTGTCGGGTAACGCCAAGTAAAACTTCGTTTCCCGGTGGTGTAAGCAGGCTTTCATTTTTCACAAAAAATACGTTGCTTCTGCTGCCTTCGGTTATCCGGCCTGCCTGGTCAACAAGCAAAACTTCATACAATCCCTCTTTTTCCATTAGTTCATCAGCCTGCTGCCTTACCTGAGTTTGAAAAATCTTTGCGTTGGGATTATTGCGCTCGGCATTCAGAATACCACACGGCACACCGGTTTTGTACCACAACGGATCGGGATATTTATGCCGGATAAAAAATGCTTTCAGGTTTTCCCTGCACGAAAGAAGAATATTTCCGGCTGAAACACCATTTTCTGCTATGAGTTTTAAAACAAAACCGGCAATCTCAGCACGATTAAAACGAATTGCTTTTCCGGAAAGTGACGCAGAACTGAAAAAACGATCCAGATGATCTTCAATAAATAACGGAACACCCTGTTCAACGCGGAGTACTTCATAAAAACCTCCGGTATTTTCAGAAGGATTAAATTCGGAATTGGATGTCAGTTTTCCGTTAAAAATGAAAAACCGGTGTAGCGGATAATAAATCATTTTGCTGTATTTTCAGACAAATGTATGGATAATTTTTTTCGGTTTTACGCCGGTACATTAAACCTCAAAATTGTAATTTAGCTGAAAATCGATGTATGTCTTCTGAAAATGAACTGACAGTAATCCGTCCGCCGGTAGCGTTTAATCCGTTCAAACATCATCTGTCGTTTTTAACCGAACAGATTAAAATATGGCAAAACCTTCCCTGGCATGAGTTTGAAAAAAATTTACTCCTCATCGGAACAAATCTGACTGACCTATATTGCGGAGAACTTTCGGTAGCAGAAATTTGCCGTCAATGCCTCAATTTTGCCGGGGAAAAAGACTTGACTTCTGCTCAAAAACTGGAATTCTGGCTTTCGCCGAAAGCATACCGAAAAATTCAGCTCTCTGATCATTCGGAATGGATTGTGCGGCAGGGGTTGGATTCGTCGCGGTTTTTGCACATCCATCCTGCAAAATATTCGCCTCTGACTGTGCGGGTGCGTGGCACTACACTGAAAACCGTTGTAGCGTTAAAATCAATTCAAAGCTCTAATTTTGAGTACCTTACAGACCTGAAACAAATCAACAAAATCAGAAGTGAAAGTCTTGAGTTATCGCCCATAAAAGCGTTGGAAAAAGAAAAAGGGATAAATAAAATATGGCAGCTTTTCCATTTATTCTGAACACAAAACCATTTGGGTAAAGAATTTCAAAGAAAAAAGGAGGAAAGCAGATTCTGTTTTTCAATAATAATTTAACCTGTTTTTATATTTTTGAACCTTCATTTTAAAAACCTTTAAAAACCTGTGATATGAGAATTTTTCGTATTCCGCTTCTTTTTGCAACCCTGTTGTTTCTGGTAAGTTGTACGCAAAAATCTGAAAAAAATTACATTGGATATGTTGACATCCTGATTGGCACCGGACCGGCCAACACGCCGTCGGCAACAGAAGACAGAGGTACTAAAGAACATTACGGGCAAACCATTCCGGCGGTAACTGCGCCTTTTGGCATGACCCAGTGGACACCCCAAACCCATAATACTGAAACAAAATGTGTTGCCCCCTATTATTTCGGAACACCCGGGCTGCAAGGCTTTCGGGCTACACACTGGACAAGCGGCTCCTGTGTTCAGGATTACGGCAGTTTCACCGTTTTCCCCACAGTTACCGGACAGGAGTTCAGGTTTTTACCAACCCAACGAAAAACGATGTACATTTTCGATTCAGACAATTCATCGCCTGCATACTATTCCGCCATGCTTCCCGAAAAAAATATTCTGACAGAAATTACTGCCACCAAGCGCACCGGTTTCTTCCGGTTTTCGTGGCTCGAACCTGAAAATGCAACCGTTATTATTGATGTGAACAGCGACGAAGGTGAAGGATACATCAAAATTGATACTGAAAAAGGGGAAGTTTACGGTTACAATCCGGTTCACCGCATTTACAACGGAAATGGAAAACCGGCAGGATTCAGCGGTTATTTTGTGGCAAAATTTGACAAACCGTTTGCAAAAACCGGAACCTTTGGCAACAACGAACTTTTTCATGAGACCAGCGAACAGCAAAACAAAAATGATATTGGAGCTTATGTTACCTTTAATTTGGCAGAAAATGAAGCCCTGAAAATGAAAATGGGAACTTCTTTTACCAGCATAGAAAATGCACGCACCAACATGGAAACTGAAATTCCGCACTGGGATTTCGAAAAAACAAAATCGGAACTGGAAAACACATGGAATAACCTGCTGGGACGAATTGACGTGGAAGGTGGTTCGGAAGATGACTTCACCAAATTTTACACCGCCATGTACCACAGCTTAATCCACCCACGCCTTTTTAGTGATGTGAATGGTGAATATCCTGAATTTGCAGGAGGAAAAATCATTCAAAAAGCGGAAGGATTTGATTATTACTGCGATTTTTCCAACTGGGATATTTTTCGTGCACAAATGCCGTTACTAAGCCTGGTGGCACCCGAACAGTATGAAGATATGGTAAAATCGCTTATTGCAAAAGCCGAACAGGCCGGCTGGCTGCCCATTTTCCCCATGTGGAACAGCTACACCTCGGCCATGATTGGCGACCACAGCACAGCCATTATTGCCGATGCGCTGGCCAAAGGTTTTGAATTCGACACAGAAAAAGCCTACCAATACATGCGGAAAAATGCCTTTGAAACTCCTGATGATATGGATGAGTACATTGACGGAAAAGGTCGCCGGTCGCTTGATTCTTATTTGCAGTTCGGATACATTCCCATTGAAGATGAAGTACCATATGCTTTTCACCGCCGCGAACAGGTTTCCCGCACACTGGAATATGCCTATAACGACTGGGGGGTGGCGCAGGTGGCCCAAAAACTTGGAAAAACAGAAGATTACAACGAACTGATGGCCCGTTCACTCAACTATGTAAATGTTTTCGACCCGGACAAAGGCTGGGTTTGCGGGCGTTACGGCGACGGAACTTTTACAGATGAATTCGACGCTGCAGGCGATATGTTTTACATTACCGAAGGAACGCCCAAACATTACACCTGGTATGTTCCGCATGATGTGGAAGGTTTAATGGATTTGATGGGCGGCGAAGAACAATTTGCCCAAAAACTTAACGCCCTAATCGACAACAAAGAATACTGGCACGGAAATGAACCCAGTCACCAGATACCATACTTGTTCAACTACGTGGGTCAGTGGCAAAAAACGCAGGAAACCGTAAAAAACATTCTGCAAACTGAATACGGAACGGGTCCTGGTGGAATTTCAGGCAACGACGATGCCGGGCAAATGTCGGCCTGGTATGTTTTTGGCGCAGCAGGTTTTTACCCGGTTTGCCCCGGCAGCAACGAATACCAGCTTTCTTCTCCAATTTTTAACAAAGTGACTTTTAATCTGGACAAAAAATATTATCCCGGTAAAAATTTTGTACTGGAATCAACGCAAGGAAATCAATACGGCACATTTTCTTCTGTTAAACTAAACGGAATGAAAATTGAACCGGTAATCAATCATGAAGAGTTGAAAAACGGCGGGAAGCTGGAGTTTGTGAAATAAAGGTACTGTTTCCAAAAATAAATTTCTGACAATTGATTAATTGGTTTAGCATCGTCAAAAAAATAATCCGCAACCAAATAAAAAAAAGACTTTATAGTATTTTATTGAAAATTAAAGAGTAACTTGTTCAGAGGTTTCAATAATTTATCAATAAAATACGCGGTTATGCCTTTATTCATGGATATTCATTTGGTTGGTGAGGTTTCTGTGGAAGATACCCGGAAAGCCCATTTGGCGGATTTGGCCGTTCAGGAAAAATATGGCGTTAAATACCACCAGTACTGGTTTAACGAAAAGGCAGGCACGGTGTATTGCCTGATGGAAGGCCCCGACAAGGAATCGTGCGAAGCAACACATCGGGAAGCAAACGGAATAACCGCATGCCAGATAATTGAAGTGGAAGGTGGCATGTATGATATTTTCATGGGCGAAAACCAAAAAGTGGATCATGGCCTGGTACGACAAGAGAACGGTGAACCAGATTCGGGATACCGTTATATTCTGACGCTTGATATTATTGCAAATACTGCCAGTAAAAATTCGATAAATTTCGATCAGTTGAAACTTCCCAAAAAGCCGAAGGGCATTGCACATGAAATGATTCATGAATTCGATGGGAAAAAAATAAAAACCGCTGGCTTTGATAAAATTGTTGCCGTTTTT
>CAZCPH010000216.1:0-2339 GCA_964500105.1 uncultured Mariniphaga sp.
TCAAATGGTGCAAAACTGAGCCGATTCCATGTTTACACTCCATAAAAGGCACAAAAGAGTACCATCCCATAATTCCGGGCGAAAGAAGGCTGTTAGGAAATTTAATCATTTCTGAATAGTTGATTTCACCTTTAACTGAAATTTCAGGCGTATCAATCTGAAGAACTATTCCATCTTCTGAAAACCGGCAATTTTCAATTTCAACCTCCAGTTTGGTTGTTGAATATTTAAAGGCCGAAAGCGGATACCTTACGTACGCTGTTTGACCCGAAATTCCGTCGATAAACTGAATGAAAGCATGCCGGTCATTTTGTGTTAAAGAAATTCCCGGGATAAATGAAAATACATGTTTCCCGTTTTGGGCTACATGTTTGAAATACCATCCCTCGAAATAGTTTTTTTTCTTCAGATTTCCCTGAAAAATTTCCGGTCTAAAAAGTTTCATAGATATGATTAAGCGCCGTTTTCGCGAACTTGTTTATACGCTTCCCAATCAAAAGTTTTCATGAATTCGAGTCCTTTTCTTGCACCCAGCAAAAACAATTTCTTTTTGCTTTCTTCTTCCATTTTGAAATTCAGCCAGTTGAATTCTTTGTCAGCGTCAATAAAGCAAATTAATTTTCTGAAATCGGGATTTTCCAGCAGAAATTCGTTGTCTGAATCGTGACGCATTGTACTGATCATGGATCCAATAAACCCGCCCAAATCGTCCACATCGGCAAACATTTCGCGGTAGGCACTCAGTTTTACACCAAAAGTTGGTTTTCTCGGAATGGTTCTGATTCTGGAGTGAAAAACGTTTATTGGGAAATTGGATATCATGCCACCGTCAACAAACTTTACTTTTTCCGGTATTGGGCCGTAGTAATTGGTTTGTTTTATCCATTCCAGCGAAGCTGGTTCTCCGGCATTCGGTATGTTTTTTATTTCGAAAGGAATAAAAAAGAACGGAACCGACATGGAAGCCCTGACCATTTTCGCCGGTGAAATTTCGTTGACTTTTTCTCCCCAGTACAAATGGCCCATTTGCGGAAACAGCACTTTTGTTTGTGTGGTTACATCTGCTGCAATAATGTGTGTAAGAGCTATTTTGTCGGTTATTGCTTCGCCCGTTCGGCGGTTGATAAAGCCTTTGGGGTAATATTTGCTGCTTCGTTTTTCCAGCAAATGCTCAATGGTGGAAATTTTGTTGGGCGATTCAATCAGAATTTTTTCAATCCATTCTTCAAATGCTTTGCCCGGATTTAGTCCAAGGTTGATAAACAGGGCCTGCTTCACTTTTCGTATATTCCAGAGCAGGTTTCCCAGTAATTTTTTGAAAGGCGTTCCGTCGATTACACGCTGAACGATGTTTTTTAACACCGGGTCGCCGTCAACAAATTCAAACAAATCCTGTCTGGCCAGAATGTCCAGTACCATTTTGGATTTTTCTTTGTCAATGGAGTCAATTGCTGCAAGAACCAGCGTATTTATGGCTCCTGCAGAGGTGCCGGCCAGATGGCAAAACCTGATTCCGGCGGTTTCGAGAATGTAGGTATAGCCAACCAGGGCAATGCCCAAAACACCTCCGCCTTCCTGAACCAGGTCAACATACTGGTGTCCCTCACTGTCAATTACATCCGAAAAAATTTTGTCTTTTAATCCTTCAGCTTCAAGCTTCATCTGCTGAAATTCAGGCTGATTAATGAAATCTTCGTACGTCATTTCACTCTAATTTAATGGGTTTTATTTTTTCAGAATAAAAGGTACAAAAATTACTTTGTTTGGAATGTGTTTTGGCTTGACTTTTTTTTAGACTCACGCCGTAACAACATGAGCCGGTGTGCCACATTGCCTGCAGATTCCGTTAAAATCTTTTTGTGCAATTTCGGTGAGGTAATGATTTCGTTTAATCAGAAGGGTGTGGCAACCAGAACACCGGGTTGAGGAACGTTTTTCATCACTTACATTTCCGAGATAAACGTGTTGAAGGTACTTTTTTGCGACGGAATAGAGATGATTCAGTTTTTCGATTGAAGTGGGCGAAATTTGCAGTTTGTATTGTGGAAAGTATCGCGACAAATGCAGTGGAATGTGCTGCCCCAGTTCTTCGGAAATCCATTTGACCATCTCCTCAAATTTTGTCTCGTTGTCATTCATGCCCGGAATAACAAGGTTTGTAATTTCAAGATGATTTCCGTGGGCTGTGATTGCTTTCAGGGTTTGCAAAACCGGCGCGAGTCTTCCTTTTGTAAACGTTTTGTAAAAACCATTGTCAAAAGCTTTCAGGTCTATGTTAAAAGCATCAATTAACGGAAGTATGTTTTTCAATGGTTCCGGATTGACATAACCGTTGGAAA
>CAZCPH010000216.1:2349-5716 GCA_964500105.1 uncultured Mariniphaga sp.
GCTGTGTCGTACATAAATTCGTAAAAGGTGAAGGGTTCGTTGTAGGTGTATGCTACACCAATGTTGTTACGCGTGTTGAGCGCAGCTTTTAAAATCTGATTTGCATCAATGGAATGAAACCCATGAAAGTCTGTGGCATAGCATTGCGAAATATTGTGGTTTTGACAGAAACTGCATTGGAGGTTACATCCCACTTCTCCAATGGAAAGTATATTTTTTCCGGGGTAGAAATGGTACAGCGGTTTTTTTTCTATCGGGTCAGTTCCCAGTGCTGCCACCTGATTGTAAACATAGGTAATCAGTTTTCCCTCTCTGTTTTCGCGAACCTTACAGATTCCTGTCTGACCTGGCTTCAGCTCACAAAACCAGGGGCAAAGCTGACATTTTACCACATGGTCATCACTTTTCTCATAAAAAAGAGCTTCGTACATTTTTATGTTTTTCATTCAAAGTTACGAAATAACTTTTGTTACTTTAGAACCATTTTTAATGGAAAATAAAAAGTTTTAAAAAGAAACAGAGGCTATTCTATGTCGAAACCTGTGAAGAAGAAATCGTCCCGTTTGCAACGCATTATGCTTGTTGTTGCACCGGCAATCAGTTTGCTTATTGTTCTGTTTGCAGACCTTGATCCCGGGAACAAAAAAGTCACATACACATTTGCCATTGCGCTGTTGATGGCAGTCTGGTGGATTACCGAAGCCATTCCGCTGGCGGCAACAGCGCTGATTCCGGTAGCGCTTTTTCCTTTGTTTGGCATAGTTGACGGGAAAACGGTTTCGGCCATGTACTTTAATCACCTGATTTTTCTTTTTATCGGAGGATTTCTGATGGCTTTTGCCATGGAACGATGGAATTTGCATCGGAGGATAGCTCTTCGGATTTTGATTTTATTCGGTATCAGTCCGGGCCGGATTTTGCTCGGCTTTATGCTTGCCACAGCATTCTTATCGATGTGGATGTCGAATACAGCTACTGCCATGATGATGGTACCGATAGCGCTCTCAATTGTAATGAAGCTGGAAGAAGCTCTGGGGCGAAAAGCCATCAGAAAGTATTCTGCCGGTTTGGTTTTGTCAATTGCCTATTCCGCTTCTATTGGTGGAATTGCCACACTGGTTGGCACGCCACCAAATTTGTCGTTTGCCCGTATTGCCAGCATCATTTTTCCCCGGATGGAGGAAATTTCGTTTGCCGACTGGTTTTTGTTTGCCCTGCCGGTTACAGTCCTGATTTTTTTGGCGGCATGGGCACTTTTGTATTTCATGTTCAGACCAAAAAAGAGATGGGAAAATCTTCATCTAAATGAATTCAGAAACGAATATGCCATGCTTGGAAGAGCAAAGCCCGAAGAGAAAATTGTGTTTACACTTTTTTCGGTACTGGCGCTGTTGTGGATTTTCAGATCGGGGTTCGAAATTCAGTCGGTAAACATTCCTGGGTGGTCTCAGTTTTTTCAAACGCCTTCTTTTATCAATGATGGCACCGTAGCCATTTTTATGGCGTTGCTGCTTTTTGTTATTCCATCGAAAACAGAGAAGGGCGAACAGCTGATGAATTGGGAAACAGCCAACCGGATTCCCTGGGGGATTGTGTTGCTTTTTGGCGGCGGTTTCGCTCTGGCACAAGGGTTTGTGGATTCCGGACTTTCGGTATGGTTTGGCGAACAGTTGGCCGGTTTAGGGCAACTGAATCCAATTATTCTGACATTGGCCAATGTTTCGCTGATGTCACTTTTAACCGAATTAACATCCAATGTTGCCACTACCGAAATGATTTTACCCATACTGGCCGGACTGGCAGTCACAATCCAGATTCATCCGCTCCTGTTGATGATTCCGGCAACACTTGCAGCTTCGCTTGCTTTTATGCTTCCGGTGGCTACACCGCCAAACGCCATTATTTTTGGTACCAACCGAATAAAAATAAAGCAAATGGTAAAAGCCGGTATTTTACTGAATATTGCCGGAATTATTGTTGCTACACTGGTGATGTATTTTTGGGGAACTGTTGTTTTTGGAATCGATCCGGCAGTGTTTCCGGAATGGGCCAAATAAAAAGCCACCCTTATAAGAATAGGATGGCTTTTGGTATTTCCAATACTTTTTTTTAATTCAGTTTGCTGAAATTTCTACCAGAAACTGTTAAAATCAGCTTCCGAAATCGTCGAACAATACATTTTCGTTCGGAACGCCCAGATTGTAAAGCATTTTTTGCACAGCGTCGTTCATCATTGGCGGACCGCAGAGGTAGTAGTCGATTTCCTCGGGTTCCTCGTGTTTGCTCAGGTAGTTGTCGAAAATAACCTGGTGAATAAAACCGGTTGGTCCATCCCAATTATCTTCGGGAAGCGGTTCGGAAAGTGCAAGATGAAATTCGAAGTTGTCGTAGTTTTTTTCAATATCGCGGAATTGGTCGTAGTAGAAAACCTCTTTCCACGAGCGGGCTCCGTACCAAAATGTAACTTTTTTCTTTTTTTCCTTTACTGTTTGGAACAGATGGAATAAGTGCGAACGCATGGGCGCCATTCCTGCTCCACCACCTATGAACATCATTTCGTTGTCGTTGTCTTTCAAAAAGAATTCTCCGTACGGGCCGGAAATGGTTACTTTATCGCCGGGTTTGCGCGAGAACACGAAAGAAGAACAAATACCCGGATTTACCTTTTTGAACCCGTTGTTTGCGCGGTCCCACGGTGGTGTGGCAATACGAATGTTCAGCATGATAATGTTTCCTTCAGCCGGGTGATTGGCCATGGAATAGGCACGGAATGTCGGTTCCGGATTTTTCATTTTCAGATCGAACATGCCAAATTTTTCCCATTCGTCGCGGAATTTTTCATCCACTTCTATGTCTTTAAAATCCACATCGATTTTGGGAACATCAATCTGGATATAACCTCCCGATTTGAAATTAAGGTTTTCACCTTCAGGAAGTTTTACCACAAATTCTTTGATAAAGGTGGCAACGTTGCGGTTTGAAACCACTTCGCATTCCCATTTCTTAACTCCTAAAACTTCCTGTGGAATTTTTATCTTCAGGTCTTCTTTCACCTTAACCTGGCAGGCCAAACGCCATTTTTCATTCTGTTCTTTACGGGTAAAGAAATCAGTTTCTGTGGGCAGAATGGAACCTCCGCCTTCTTCAATCTGACAACGGCACATGGCACATGTTCCACCACCACCACAAGCCGAAGGAAGCAGTATTTTATTGTTGCTGAGTGTTGACAGCAAGGTGTTTCCCGGTTCGGTAACAATTTCCCGGTCGCCTTCGTTAATGGTAATTTTTACTTCGCCTGATGGAGTAAGCTTTTTCTTGGCAAAAAGCAAAATGGCAACCAGCAGAACAATAACCCCCAGGAACACTG
>CAZCPH010000217.1:0-1716 GCA_964500105.1 uncultured Mariniphaga sp.
GAACCGGAATTGCACTGAAAAATGTTGATAAATTTTCATTCCTGATCAGATAACGGTCAGGATTTTTCTGAAATATGAGAAGCCTAATCAGGTATTTAATTAAAAACCATGCTTTTGTGCTTTTTGTTCTGTTGGAAATCGTTGCTCTGACAATGGTTTTTAGTTACAACAGCTTTCAAAAAGCAACATACCTGAATTCGGCGAACCGGCTGACGGGGGAAGTTTACGAAACTTTTCACTCGGTTACCGGCTACTTTGGTTTAACAAGAATAAATAACGAACTCGCAGAAGAAAATGCGCGGTTGAGAAGTTTACTGGCGAATCGACCCGAAGTTTCCTTTGCAGCCGATTCTCTGACTGTTGAGCAAACCGAGAGTGATTCCGTTTACAGGTTTATTCCGGCACAAATCATTAACAACTCAGTAAACCGGCCGTTTAATTACCTAACCCTGAATAAAGGCAGCAATCATGGAATTCAGCCCGATATGGGAATTATTTCTGCCAGGGGAATTGTGGGGGTGGTCGGTCAGGTTTCAGAATCGTATGCCATGGGTTTGTCGGTTTTGAATCAACGCTGGAGTATTTCAGCAAAGCTGAAAAAGAACGGATATTATGGCTCTTTACTATGGGAAGGCATGGATTACAGGGTGGCAACCCTGACCGAAATTCCGCTGCATGTTGATATTGCCTTTGGCGACACAGTGATTACCAGTGGCTATTCTTCCATATTTCCTGAAGGCATTCTGGTGGGTACAATCAACGATTTTTCGAAGCCTGACGGGGAGAATTATTATCGGATAGAGGTAAAATTGTCGGTCGATTTTAAATCGGTTTCGCATGTTGAAGTGGTCGGGAACAAAGCCCGCATCGAAATTGATGAACTGGATAAAATACTGAGAGATGATAGGCAGGCTGATTAAATATACCGTAATGTTTGTTGTGCTTGTTCTGGCACAGGTGCTTGTTTTGAATCAGGTTCAGCTTGGTGGATACATCAATCCATACATTTATGTGTTGTTCATTTTGTTACTTCCGGTAAGCACACCGCGGTATTTACTGCTTATTTTGGGATTTTTAATCGGCCTTGCAGTCGATATTTTTGCCAACAGTCTTGGAATTCATGCTGCAGCAACGGTTTTCATTGCATTTGTAAGGCCATACATTATCCGGTCAATCTCTAACCGCGAAGAAGACCGAAACGATTACCCGGGTTTGCATCAAAACAAATTTACGTGGTTTTTGTCCTATGCTTTTTTGATGGTGTTTTTTCATCATTTTTTCCTTTTTTATCTGGAATATTTCACCTTTTCGCATTTCTTTTCCACGTTTTTGAAAATTATATTGAGTTCGGTTTTTACCGTTTTTATTATAGTTTTGAGTCAGTTTATCATTTTTAGAGAATAGGCGGGGTGGATACATTTTCAAAACGAAGCTATGTAGTAATCGGCATTTTTGTGCTGACGGCAGTGATTTTCATTATCGGGCTGTTCAGGTTGCAGGTGCTTGACCCAACCTACAAGGTTTTTGCCACCAACAATGTTTTACGCGAAATTGTACAATATCCGGCGCGCGGCTTGGTTTACGACCGCCACGGAAAACTTTTGGTGCACAACAAGCCTGCATACGATTTACTGGTTACTCCGCGCGAAGTTGTCCCTTTCGATACCACTTATCTGTGCAACCTTCTGGAAATAACAAAAGAAGATTTTGAGGAGA
>CAZCPH010000217.1:1726-5639 GCA_964500105.1 uncultured Mariniphaga sp.
CCTATGCTGTTTTACAGGAGCGGCTTTACCGGTTTCGCGGATTTCACACCCAGTCAAGAACCCTGCGCGAATACAATTTTCCGGCGGCAGCTCATGTGCTCGGATATGTGGGTGAGGTCAATCAGGCCGATTTAGAGCGCGAAAGTTATTACAGTCAGGGCGACTATATAGGTGTGAGTGGCATAGAAAAGACATACGAAGATTGGTTGCGTGGAGATAAAGGCATCAAAAAGTATCTGGTGGATGTGCATAACCGCATTCAGGGCAATTTCCTCAGCGGCCAGGAAGATACTCCGGCGAAGGTGGGCAGTAACCTGACAACCTCAATCGATATTGATTTGCAGATGTATGCAGAAAAACTGATGGAAAACAAAATTGGGAGCGTGGTAGCCATTGAACCTTCTACAGGTGAAATTCTTGCTTTGGTTAGCGCGCCGTCATACCATCCGGGAATGCTTGTGGGCAGAGTGAGAGGAACAAATTACAGCCGGTTGCTTGAAGACCCTTTAAAACCACTATTTAACAGAGCACTTCAGGCTCAGTATCCGCCAGGTTCAACCTTTAAAATGATTAATGCCCTGATTGCCCTGCAGGAAGGAACCATCAATCTGAACACCCGCTTTTCGTGCGACGGAACTGCTTCGAGCCCTATTCGGTGCACACACTATCACGTGTCACCGCTTGGAGTGGTCGATGCCATGCGCGAATCATGCAATCCGTTTTTGTGGAATACCTTTCGTTCCATAATCAATAGTGGAAAAACTTCGGCCGACGGATTTAATATTTGGAACGAATATGTGCATAGTTTTGGGTTTGGGAACAAACTTGGTACCGACCTGGTTAACGAAAACAGGGGCAATGTGCCTGAAGTTGAATATTATAACCGTTATTACGGCGCCGGAAGATGGAACGCATTAACTGTACGTTCGCTGGCAATCGGTCAGGGTGAACTGGGTATTACACCACTACAACTTGCCAATTATTGTGCAACCATTGCAAACCGGGGGTATTATTATATTCCGCATGTTGTGAAGAATATTGAAGATGCAGAAATTCCGGAGGGCTACAGAAACAAAATAGAAACAAAAGTATCTTCAACACATTTTGAACCCATAATAGACGGTATGCAAATGGTGGTCGAAAATACCAACGCATCTGTTTTTATGCGCATTCCGGAAGTTGTTATGTGCGGAAAAACCGGAACAGTGCAAAATCCGCATGGAAAAGACCATTCTGCATTTATGGCTTTTGCACCCAGACAAAATCCCGAAATTGCGATTTCTGTTTATGTGGAAAACAGTGGCTTTGGTGCAACTTTCGCTGCCCCGATTGCCAGTTTGCTGGTTGAAAAATATTTGAAAAGCGAAATTGCTGAAAGCCGGAAGTGGGTGGAAACCCGTATGCTGGAAATTGATTTGATAAACAGAACCGAAACTGAATAGAATGCCAAGAAGAAACAATTTGTGGGCAAATATCGACTGGTTAACGGTGTTCATATACCTGGCACTGGTACTGCTGGGCTGGATTAATATTTATGCTGCGGTTTACGATGCCGAACATCACAGTATTTTCGACATTTCGCAACGTTACGGTAAACAATTAATGTGGATTGGTGCCGCGCTGCTGCTTGCCTTTGTCATTCTGCTTATCGAAATCAATTTTTATACTTTTTTTGCCTATATTTTTTATGGGGCAGTAATATTTTTGTTGATTCTGGTGCTGTTTGCCGGTACTGAAGTCAACAACTCGAAATCGTGGCTCACATTGGGAGGTTTTGCTCTTCAGCCCGCCGAGTTTGGTAAATTTGCCACGGCCCTTGCTCTGGCTAAATACATGAGTTCTTTTGGTTTTAAGCTGGAAAAGGTTAAATCGCTGGTTGTAATTGGCGCGATAATTTTATTGCCGGCAGCGCTTATTTTCCTTCAAAATGACACGGGTTCGGCACTGGTTTATTTCTCTTTTGTTTTGGTGCTTTACCGCGAAGGACTTTCGGGAGTGGTTCTGTTTTTTGCCACACTTGTAGGGCTGTTGTTTATTTTTTCGCTGGTGTTGTCCGAGCTGGTTTTGTTCAGCTTGCTGGCCGGATTGGCCCTGGTGGCATTCCTTGTAGTAAACGCCGGCATGAAGCATTATTCAAAAGTACTGTTGTTTTTCGCGCTGGCATTTTCACTGCTTACAGCGCTGAATTATTTCACTGGTTTGGGTTTCGAACTTCCGCAACTGCTGGCCGGAATGGTTTTTCTCGGAGGACTGGCTGTTGCTGTGTACGGTTTTCGGAAAAAGCTGAAAAGTTACCTGCTCATTGCCCTTGTTTTTATTGGATCGGTGATGTTTTCGGTAGTGGTGGATTATGCCTTTGAAAATATGCTCGAACCCTACCAGCAGGCCCGTATTAACGAACTGCTGGGTATTGAATCTGATCCTTTGGGCGTTGGCTACAACGTAAACCAAAGCAAAATTGCCATTGGCTCAGGCGGATTTTGGGGTAAAGGTTTTTTGAATGGTACCCAAACCAAGTTTAATTTTGTGCCGGAACAAAGTACTGATTTTATTTTTTGTACCGTAGGAGAGGAGTGGGGATTTGTGGGAACAACCGTTGTTGTTCTGTTGTTCCTGGCGTTGTTTGTGCGAATTATTCTACAAGCTGAACGCCAGCGGTCCGGATTTTCGCGGATTTACGGCTATTCAGTGGCGGTTATTCTCTTTTTTCATTTTTTGGTCAACATAGGTATGACCATAGGAATAATGCCCGTTATTGGTATTCCGTTGCCTTTTTTTAGTTACGGCGGCTCATCGTTGTGGGCTTTTACCATACTGCTGTTTATTTTCCTTCGTTTGGATGCAAGCCGGCTCGATCATCTTTCAAATTAAAACCTGTTTCAGATAACCTGACAAAGGTCATGTGGCTAAATTTCGCAAAAAAAACTGTTTTTTGTACTTTCGCGCTACTTTGAAAAAAATCATCATTTTTTAGTTATAAATGTCTCTGCAGAGCATTTTCACCAGGAAGAATGAAGCTGTTGTTCTTTAAAAACTATTTTACTTATGAGGGAATTTAAATCTTATTCTTTGCACAATTTCAGGGATATACCACAAATGGAATATTTAACTGAAGAGCAGAAATTTAGCATAGAAGTGGTTGGTACGGTTCTGCCGTTTAAAACCAACAATTATGTTGTAGATGAGCTTATAGACTGGAACAGTTTTGAGGATGACCCGTTTTTTATTCTCAATTTCCCTCAGAAAGAGATGCTCGACAAATCCAGCTTTAATGTTGTTGCCCAACTATTGAAAAATGGCGCTTCGAAGAAGGAAATTCAGGACACCGTTCGTAAAATCAGGCTAAAACTCAATCCCAATCCGGCCGGTCAGGAAAACAACGTGCCGGTGTTCGAAGGAAAAAAACTCAATGGCATTCAGCACAAATACCGCGAAACCATGCTCTTTTTTCCCACACAGGGGCAAACCTGCCATGCTTATTGCACGTTTTGCTTCCGGTGGCCGCAGTTTGCACTCAGCGAATTCAAGTTTGCCATGAAAGAAGCCGACACCCTGGTAAAATACATTAAAGCCAATCCACACATAACCGATGTGCTTTTCACCGGCGGAGACCCTGCAATTATGAAAACCCGCTTTTTCGAAACCTATTTCAATGCCCTGCTTGACGCAGATCTTCCAAATCTGAAGAACATCCGAATAGGAACCAAATCGCTGGCTTACTGGCCTTACCGGTTTACAACCGATAGCGATGCCGATGACCTGATCCGCTTGTTCAGAAAAGTGAAAAGAAAGGGAATCAATATAGCCCTGATGGCACATTTAAATCATCCGGGCGAGCTGAAAACCAACGCAGTGAAAGAAGCGGTTAAACGACTGATTGATGCCGGGGTGCAGATTCGTTCGCAATCGCCGG
>CAZCPH010000218.1:0-5636 GCA_964500105.1 uncultured Mariniphaga sp.
ATAAAGAATCCATCCAGACTTATCTATCGCAGCTGGAAAACATGAGCCGTGTACGCCAGATTGGCGGCCTGCATGTGATCGGCTCTGAACGGCATGAAGCGCGCCGCATTGACAACCAGTTGCGCGGCCGTGCCGCCCGCCAGGGGGACCCGGGGTCCTCACGTTTTTACCTTTCGCTGGAAGATGACCTGATGCGCATGTTCGGTGGTGAACGTGCCGAAGCCATGATGCGCATTTTCAATATTGATCCGTCCATCCCCCTGGAAAGCAAAATGCTCGGCCGGCTGGTGGAACAGGCTTTGGTACCCGACTGCTCTATCACTTTTTGAAAAAATTCAATTAAAAACGTAACTTTGCGTTCCGTTTTTTAAAAGACTAAATATTAATTCGATAGAAAAAACAGAATGACAGATACAATCAAGGTAGGCATTTCACACGGCGACATAAACGGAATCAGTTACGAGGTTATTTTAAAAACCCTGCTTGATCCCCGCATTATGGAAATGTGCACACCAATAATTTACGGTTCGCCAAAAGTTGCTGCATATCATCGCAAGGCTTTAAATATTAATAATTTAAGTTTGAACCATGTTCGTTCGGCAAAAGAGGCTGGCCCCGGGCGTGCACATGTTTTAAACTGTATTAACGACGATATTCGTGTGGAGTTGGGCAAATCGACACCCGATGCCGGCGAATCGTCGTTTATGGCGCTGGACAAGGCGGTAACCGATTTGCAGGAAGGACAGATTGACGTGCTGGTAACGGCGCCCATCAACAAAGACAATATTCAAAGCGAAAAATTTAATTTCCCGGGGCACACCGAGTTTCTGGCTCAGCGGTTTAATTCGCCCAATTTCGTGATGCTGATGGTGAGTGAAACCATGAAAGTTGGGCTGGTAACCACACATTTACCACTTTCTAAAGTTGCCGAACACATTACCAAGGAGGTAATTTTGTCTAAATTGAGAATTATTTCGCAGTCGTTGCAGCAGGATTTTGCCATAACCCGGCCGCGTATTGCAGTTTTCGGTTTAAACCCGCATGCCGGCGACAACGGTTTGCTTGGAAAAGAGGAGGCTGAAATTATTCAACCGGCAATTATTCAGGCAAAAAAAGAAGGTATTATTGCATTGGGACCTTATCCTGCTGATGGGTTTTTCGGATCGGAGAACTACAGGAAATTCGATGCCATTCTGGCCATGTACCACGATCAGGGGTTGATTCCGTTTAAGCTGGCCTCTTTTGAACGCGGGGTAAACTACACCGCCGGTCTTCCGTTTGTGCGCACTTCGCCGGCTCACGGAACAGCATACGAGCTGGCTGGCGAGGACAAGGCTTCGCCCGATTCGTTCAGGCAGGCACTGTACCTGGCACTTGATATTCATAAAAACCGCAAAATTTATGAGGAAATCTCCAAAAATCCGCTGAAAAAGTTTGACATTAATTCGAATCAGGAAGACGAAAGCGTTGATATAGAGGCAGAAGACGATAATAACTACTAAACTTTTAACCCATGTATGAATTTATCCGGGGATCAGTTGCCGATCTGAATCCGGCAAGTATTGTAGTGGAAGCCGGTGGAATCGGTTATTTAATCAACATTTCACTGAATACATACAGCAAAGTTAGTGGAAAGCAGGAGGTAAACCTGCTTGTACACCAGGTGGTACGCGAAGATGCCCATGTGTTGTACGGTTTTGCTGAAAGAAGGGAAAGAGACCTGTTTCGTAACCTCATTTCCGTAAGCGGTGTGGGGGCAAGCACAGCTATTATGATGCTATCTTCGCTGAACCCCGATGAATTGTCAGCTGCAGTTGCGACAGGAAATGTTGATGTGCTGAAAGCAGTTAAAGGAATAGGTGCAAAAACAGCACAACGAATTATTATCGACCTGAAAGATAAGCTGGGCAAAATACCCGAAAGCGGTCAAATTTTAATTTCTCCAGACAATACTCTTCAAATTGAAGCGTTATCAGCATTAGTCATGCTGGGGTTCGCCAAAAAGGATGCAGAAAAGGCAGTATCAAAAATAATCAGTGACGATCCTGGAGCGACCGTCGAGCGTGTGATAAAAACAGCATTAAAAAGGTTATAAAACTGGAATGAGATTGGCCTGCTTTTTACGTAAATTAAGCTTATTTTGCCTGCTTGCATCCCTGCTTGCACTTGCCGTGAACGATGTTGCGGCTAAATCTGTTTTTGAATTCAACACTTTCAACCAGTTTCAGGATACGGTGAGAATGGATACCATCGGACCACTTCCGTTTCCGTTTAAAGATCAGCCGGCCTTTGGAATTCCTTCTCAGGATTCCACCAAAATATTTTTGGATAAACCAAGCAACATAAACTTCGAAATAGAATATGACGCCGAAACAGGACAGTATATTTTCTACGAAAAAATTGGAAGTCTCAACTACCGGTTGCCGCAGGCCATGTCGCTCGACGATTATATCGACTACGATTTTGAGAAGTCGGTACGCGATTACTGGCGGCAACGCAGCAGGATTCATGAAATGGACCAGCGGGGTTCACTCATTCCGCAATTGACCATTGGCGGCGAAGCTTTTAACCGGGTTTTTGGCGGCAATGTGGTAAACATTCAACCACAGGGTTATGTGGAAGTTAGTTTTGGTTATCAGGTAAATACAACCGAAAACCCTGCTATTCCCGAACGTTTGCGCCGGGTACCCACCTTCGATTTCGATGAAAAAATTCAGATGAACGTGATGGGCCAGATTGGTACCAAAATGAACATGCGGGTGAATTACAACACCGAAGCCACGTTCGATTATGAAAATAAAATGAACCTGGAATATACCGGCGATGAAGATGAAATTATCAAACGGATTGAAGCCGGTAACGTTTCTCTTCCGCTAAACGGTTCATTAATTACCGGTGCGTCGAATTTGTTTGGGGTAAAAGCCGAAATGCAGTTTGGAAAATTAACGGTTACCACACTGTTTTCGCAGCACAAAGGCGAAACCCAAACTGTTGAGACCGAAGGTGGTGCACAAATTACAAACTACGAAATTTCGGCTGCCAATTACGATGCCAACAGGCACTTTTTCCTGTCGCAGTATTTCCGCGACAATTACGATAAATGGCTCCAGAACACTGCAGTGCCGTTATCGCCCATCAACATCAACAAAATTGAAATCTGGGTAACCAATAAGAACAATAATTTTGAAGAGGCCCGTAATATCATTGCATTTCAGGATTTGGGAGAGCATAATCCGCATATTTACAATGATTTAGCTCAGTTTCAGGAGACCATGGGAATGCCATACCCCGAAAATATTTTCCCGCACAACAATGCCAACGGCTTGTATTACGAAATGGTAAACACTTACAGCGACATCAGAAGTACGCAAAATATCACTTCAGTAATGGCCCAGTTTGGTTCCGATTTTATGGGTGGTCAGGATTATGAAAAAATTGAACAGGCCCGGAAACTGTCACCTTCGGAATACACGGTGAACGAACGACTTGGCTATATTTCGCTGAATACTTCACTCAACTCCGATGAAATTCTGGCAGTTGCATTCAGTTATACATCAAACGGGAAAGTCTTTCAGGTGGGTGAGTTTTCAACCGATGGGGTAAGTGCACCGCAAACCCTCATTCTGAAACTTTTAAAGGGTACAAACCTTTCGCCAAGTCTGCCAACCTGGGATTTGATGATGAAAAACATCTACAACCTGGATGCTTACCAGCTTACCCGCGAAGATTTTATTCTGAATATTGTCTATCAGAATGATTCTACCGGAACTTACATCAATTACCTTCCTGAAGGCAGACTGGACGGGCATATTTTGCTGGAAGTGATGAACCTTGATAAACTGAACAAACAGCTCGACCCTTATAAAGATGGCGTTTTCGATTACATTGAGGGAATTACGGTAAACTCAAACCGGGGAAGGATAATTTTTCCGGTTGTGGAGCCTTTTGGACGGCATTTGGCCGATTCGATCCAGGATCCGACACTCATCGAAAAATATACGTTCCAGTCGTTGTACGACTCTACCCAGGTGTATGCCGAACAGGATGCCGAGCACAATAAATTCAGGCTGGTGGGAAGTTACAAAGGCGCTTCTGGTTCCGATATTGCTATCGGTTCGCTCAATCTGGCACAGGGTTCAGTAAAAGTTACCGCCGGTGGGCGCGAATTGATGGAGAACGTGGACTACACGGTGGATTATACACTTGGGCGGGTTCGGATTATCAACCAGGCATTGCTGGAGGCGGGCACACCAATTCAGGTTTCCACCGAAAGCGAAGACCTGTTTACCATGCAGCGGAAAACCCTGTTGGGTACACATGCCAACTATGCATTTTCAGATAATTTTAACATTGGAGCCACGGCATTGTATATGCAGGAACGGCCTCTTACCCAAAAGGTTGATTACGGCGAAGATCCTATTTCCAACCTTATGGTAGGTATGGATGCCCGCTATTCAACCCAAAGTATGTTTTTGACCAAAGCGGTTGATGCGTTGCCTTTTTACAGTACCAATACGCCTTCAACCATCGATGTTGAAGCTGAGATAGCCCGGCTTATTCCCGGACACTCCAAAGTTATCGAAAAAAGCGGAAATGCTTATATCGACGACTTTGAAGGAACCAAAACCACCATAGACCTGAAAGCCCGGCAATCATGGAGTCTGGCCACTACACCGCAGCTGCAGAATGATTTGTTTCCCGAGGGCAACCTGACCAATCAGCTGGAATACGGATTTAACCGGGCGAAACTTGCTTTTTATATTATCGATCCGCTCTTTTTACGAAACAACAGCCTCACACCCAATCATATAAAAAATGATCCGGATATGCAATCCAATCATTTTGTACGCGAGGTTTTCGAAAAAGAAATTTTTCCGGCCAAAGAGTCTCCGGTTGGACAGCCCACGAATATACCGGTTTTCGATGTCGCCTATTATCCCGAAGAGCGCGGCCCGTACAACTTTGATACCCAACCGTCTGCTTATTCGGCGGGGATAAATCCCGACGGAACACTGGCTGCACCCGAATCCCGTTGGGGCGGCATCATGCGGCGCATCGAAACCAGTGATTTTGAAACGTCAAACATTGAATTTATTGAGTTCTGGATGATGGACCCCTTCGTTTATGATACTTTAAATATGCACAACGGAGGAGATCTTTATTTTAACCTGGGTGAAATTTCGGAAGATATTTTAAAAGACGGACGAAAATCGTTTGAACAGGGTTTGCCAACATCTGAACTGGTGACCAATGTTGATACTACGGCTTGGGGAAGGGTTTCCACGCTGCAATCGTTGGTAAATGCTTTTGTAAATGATCCTGAATCACGTCGCTTTCAGGATGTTGGACTTGATGGGTTAAATGATGATGACGAACAGCTGTTTTTCGAGGATTATTTGAACCAGTTGCGCGATCTGGTGTACGACGATGTGTTTGAGAAGTATCTGAACGACCCGGCTTCCGACAATTTTCACTATTACCGGGGCTCCGATTTTGACGCCAATGAGGTGGGAATTCTGGAACGGTACAAGAATTTTAACGGACCTGACGGAAACTCCCCGACAACAGAAATGTCGCCCGAGTCGTACCCAACAGCTGCTTCCTCCATTCCCGATATTGAAGACATTAACAACGAC
>CAZCPH010000219.1:0-5614 GCA_964500105.1 uncultured Mariniphaga sp.
CACAGAAACACCCGTATTCTTATCCGGCAATTCAGAAATGGAAACGGGGACAGCATTTTTTTCGAGGTATCTGTTTGCAAACATGGCCGTTTCGTTTAATTGAACCGGGTGAAAAACAGGCAAAAAAAATCCGGGAACAGTCCCGGATTCAAATAGTATTTTTCGTTATTCCGGCTTATTGTAGCGTTCGTTTAACGCTTTCAGCACATCGGCGGTAATGTTGTGTGTTTCATTTCCCACCAATATTTCTGCACCATTGAAAATATAATCGTATTTTTTGTCTTTATTGTACTCATCCAGGTAGTTCAGCAAGCTGTCCAAAATCTGTTGATTGTTTGCGGCCTGCAATTCAGCAAGTTTTCCCGAAAGTTCCTGATCGAGCTGCAAAATCTCCTGTTCCCTTCCAACCAGGCGATCACGTTCCTGAATAGCGCGCTGTTCGGTAAGAAAACCTCCGCGTTGCAGTTTTTCCTGAAATGCAGCAGCTTCCCGCTCAAACGACTGACGCTTGGTGCCAAACTCACTATTGTAAGCTTCCTGCTTTTTCGTGAAATCGTCATGCAGGTCCTGAGCCAAATCGTAATTCAAAATTATTGAATCGGCTTTCACATAAGCAATTCTAAATGAATTTGTTGCATCGGATACGGACTCAGTTTGGGTTGGTGTGTCTGCCGGCTTTTTGTTTTGTGTAAAATGCAATACATACAAAATGGCTACAGCTATTAAAGCTAAAACAGAAACAATTAATGATGATCCTTTCATTTTATTCTACAAATTTAATTTTGTCTTCAGTCGCGCAAAGATAATTTTTTCACAGTAAAGCAACAGGATAAAACACCAATTTTTTTGCCTTTTTGAGAATCAGAATTTTGCACAAAAAACCTGTGGAAAATCATAAGTTTCCCCTGATAAACATCATTGAAACAAACGGGTTTCAGGTTGTACTTTTAACGCAATAAAAAATAATAATTTATAATAGAAACCGCGAAATGTTCAATAAGTTAATAGCAAACGTGTTACCCTATATGCCGAAAAAACTGGTTTGGGTTTTTTCGAAGCGTTATATTGCCGGCGAAACCATAGAAGAAGGTTTGCTTGCTTCGAAGTTGTTAAATCAGCAAAAAATTGAAGTTACCATCGATTTGCTGGGCGAATTTATTGAAACACTCGAAGAAGCAGAGGCCAATAAAACCCAGTATCTGCAAATTATCGAACGGTTTACTTCGGAAAAAGTGGTTGGAAACTTTTCGCTAAAACCTACCATGTTTGGTTTGTTAATTGACAAGGATGCCTGTTACCGCTACATTCGGGAAGTCATTGCATTTGCAGTAAGCAAAAACAGTTTTGTACGCATCGACATGGAAGATTCGCAATGCGTTGATCTGGAAATTGAATTGTTCAGAAAATTACATAAGGAATTTCCGAAGTATGTCGGACTTGTGGTGCAGTCATATTTACGTCGCACACTTTCCGATTTGGAAGGGTTAAAAGATTTGCATTCAGAAACCACGCCGTTAAACTTCAGGCTGTGTAAAGGGATATACATTGAACCCGAAAAAATTGCGTACAAAAAATACGACGAGGTAAGGGAGCATTTTCTGAATGACCTTGAATTCATGCTTAAAAACAAAATGTACGTGGGGATTGCCACACACGATCAGTTTTTGGTTGAAAACGCCTACAAACTCATCGAAAAGTATGAGGTTCCAAAAAACATGTACGAATTTCAGATGCTTTACGGAGTAACTCCCGAGTTGCGGCAGTCGATAATAGATGCCGGGCACAAAATGAGGGTGTACGTTCCTTTCGGAAAGCAATGGTTCAACTATTCCACCCGCCGGCTGAAAGAAAATCCAAAAGTGGCATCACATATTATAAAAGCACTTTTCATAAGGGGTTAATTTTTAAGGTTAAACAAAAACGAAGGGGTTGCCGGAATTTTGGCAGCCCTTTTTTATACCGTTTTAATAATTACCTCCTTTAATGGACGTTTAGGCACATGATGAACACTATTTTCATCGCGCCAGTATTTAATTTCACCGTTTTCTGCCGTGTCCAGCACAACTTTCTCCGTCGGCTTTCCAAGAGCCAGCACATTTAAAATTTCCAGGTTTTCAGGGAGTTTCAGAACTTTTGCCATCCTGCTTTTGTTAACAGAACCAATGATGCACCCACCAAAACCTTCTTCAACTGCACCGAGCAAAATGCTTTGCATGGCAATTCCTTCGTCGCAGTAATGATTTTCAGCCAGTTTCCTGTCGAGTAAAACCGCTATATAGGCTACCGGACGTTCATTTTCAGCAGGGCCGTTCCAATCCTTCAGGTAACCCGCCCATCCCAGGTGCGGAAAAATCAGTGCGTTAATTTTCTCATCGGTGCAAACCGCATATTTCAACGGTTGCATATTTCTTCCACTGGGCGACATTCGCGCCAGATCAATCCATTTTTCTATCCGGGCAAGGTCAATTTTCACTGCAGAATCGAACCTGCGGTAACTGCGGTTTCTTAAAATTAAATCACGAATCATTTTTTGATTTTTGGTTGTGCGAAAGTTAAAAATTGATTTCCGATTTTAGAAAAATTCCTTTACTTTTATGCAAAAAATAAGGATAAGGAACAAGTTACTACAATTAATAAGAAGTAATGCTGACCAAACTTAACCACTTTAAGGATGTAACTTTTCCCTTATCCTTTTCTATTAACGCAGCATTGTTTTTTCTATTGTTTTTTCCAACCATTTTAATTTTTAGTTTTGTAGAACAGAACAGAACGGAAACTGTTCCGGCAAACAAAAATCCATGACAGAACTAAAATTCGCCATTGATAAAAATTCGAATGCATTAAAATTTCAGCAACTGGTAGATGCCATAGTGGATGCAATCAGCCGAAACCAGCTAAAAGCCGGCGAAATGCTGCCCTCAGTGAACCAGATTATAAAGGAGAGCAACCTGTCGCGCGACACGGTTTTTAAAGCGTATGCAGAACTAAAACGGCGTGGCTTGGTGGAATCGGTTCCCAACCGCGGCTATTTTGTTACCCGAAAAATTACAAAGGTCTTTCTGTTTCTCGATACATTTAAAGCTTACAAAGAGGTACTTTACGGTTCATTCCTGAAAAATCTCCCTAAAAACATCAGCGTCGATTTGCATTTTCACCATTACAACATCAGCTTGTTTGAAAAAATTGTGATGGAAAGCCTCGGCAAATACAGCAAGTACATTGTTATGAATTTCGACCACCCAAAAATCCCGGGAATTGTTTCGAAAATTCCAGCCGAACATATGCTGATAATTGACTGGAAAATTCACACAAAAGAAAACCACTCGGCGGTATTTCAGAATTTTGGTCAGCCGGTTTACGATTGCCTGAAAGCCAACCGGGAGAAAATTAAAAAATACAGGGAATTCATTTATTATTACCCAACATTTACCTATCATCCCAAAGAATCCATCGACTATTTCAAAAAATTCTGCGAAGATTTTCAAATAAAGCATTCGGTGATTTTTGAGGAAGAAAAATTCAAAATAAAAAAAGGAACACTTTACTTTCTGGTGAGTGACCGCACCCTTGCCGGATTTCTGGACCAGTGCGCCGAAAAAGGATTTGAACCCGGTCGCGAAGTGGGCGTAATTTCTTACAACGAAACTCCTATGAAAAAGTATGTAAAAAACGGCATTACCGTTATTTCTACCGATTTTGAACTGATGGGCCAAAAAGCTGCCGAATTTGTGGCAACCGGAAAATTTATGCGGCTTGAAGTGCCAACAACACTTAAATTAAGGTCGTCGATTTAAGAGCAAAGAAACCGTCTCTATTTTGAAAGAACGGTTCCTTCGATCTTCCAGCAAAGAAACTGGTCCGGAAAAAGAAAAAAACGGCTTTCTTAAAAATATGTTATAAAACATTTTTTTTCATTTTGAAACACGGTAATTTGCAGTTACTTTTGAAAGCATAACAGAACAGAACAGTTCAATCGAAAATAAAAACGTAAAACACTATATATCATGTACCTACTTGGATTTGACATCGGAAGTTCATCGGTTAAAGTTTCACTTTTGAACGGAGAAAACGGCAACTGCGTGGCCTCTTCGTTTCATCCCAAAGAAGAAATGCAGATAACCGCCCACCAGGCAGGTTGGGCAGAACAGGAGCCGGAACAGTGGTGGAAAAACCTGAAACTGGCGCTTGCCGATGTGCTGAACGAATCGAAAGTAAATCCAGAAAGCTTTGAATCCATTGGTATTTCGTACCAGATGCACGGACTGGTGATGGTGGATAAAAACCACGAAGTAATTCGTCCGTCCATTATCTGGTGCGACAGCCGGGCTACAGCCATTGGCGATAAAGCTTTTGAAGAAATTGGGGCACAGCGTTGCCTTTCCAGCCTGCTCAATTCGCCGGGCAATTTTACTGCTTCGAAGTTGAAGTGGGTAAAAGACAACGAACCGGCTCTTTTCGAAAAGGTTTTCAAAATCATGCTTCCCGGCGACTATATTGCCATGAAACTCACCGGGGAAATTCAGTCAACCGTAAGTGGTCTTTCCGAAGGCATCATGTGGGATTTCAAAGCAAACAACCTGGCCGATTTGCTTTTCGAAAACTATGGCTTTTCCAAAGATATCATCCCTGAAATTGTACCTACGTTTGCAGTGCAGGCACAAATTCAGCCAAAAGTAGCAGCAGAGCTTGGGCTTTCGCCCAAAACAAAAGTGAGCTACCGCGCCGGCGACCAGCCCAACAATGCCCTTTCGCTGAATGTGCTGAACCCGGGAGAAATTGCAGCCACAGCGGGCACTTCAGGCGTTGTTTACGGGGTAAGCGACGAAATTAAATACGACCCGCAATCGCGCGTAAACACTTTTGCACACGTAAATCACAGCGCAGAAAACCCACGGCTGGGAGTACTTCTCTGCATCAACGGAACGGGAATTCTCAACGCCTGGCTGAAACGGCTTGCGGGCGAGAACCTGTCGTACGACGAAATGAACCAACTGGCTGGCGCAGTTCCCATCGGCTCAAAAGGCGTAACCATTTTGCCGTTTGGCAACGGTGCAGAAAGAGTACTGAACAACCGGAACATTGGCTCATCGTTTAATGGAATCAATTTTAATATTCACAATAAAATCCATTTACTGCGGGCAGCGCAGGAAGGCATTGTATTCTCATTCAAATATGGCATGGACATTATGCAAAACACCGGAATCGATGCCAGAGTGATTCGTGCAGGGAAAGCCAACATGTTCCTCAGTCCGGTTTTTCGCGATACACTGGCCGGCGTTACCGGTGCCACCATCGAGTTATACAACACCGATGGTTCGGTTGGTGCTGCGCGCGGTGCCGGAATTGGTTCGGGCTATTATACATCAGCAAAAGAAGCGTTTGCAAACCTTAACAAACTGGAAACCGTAGAACCGGATAGCAGGAAAAAAGCAGAATATCAGACAGCATACAACAACTGGAAAAATGAACTGGAAAAGGCGATCAAATAATCAGTAATCATTCACAAATAATAAATTAAAAAATGGAAGTATTAATCGGAAACAAAGAGTATTTCAAAGGCCTCGGACAGGTAAAATACGAAGGCCCAGAATCAAGAAATCCACTGGCTTTTAAG
>CAZCPH010000220.1:0-5599 GCA_964500105.1 uncultured Mariniphaga sp.
AATAGTTTTTCAGAATATTCCATTCATCATTTTTTATCACCGGGGCCAGTTGCTGCAAATCGCCAATCATAAGCAACTGAATTCCGCCAAACGGTTGATAGCGGTTTTTGAACCGGCGTAACGTGGCATCGATGGCATCAAGCACATCGGCACGCACCATGCTGATTTCATCGATAACCAGTAAATCGAGGCTGCGAATGAGATTGATTTTGTTTTTGCTGAAACGGTTGATTCGGGTGGCATTTCCAGTTTCAGAACCCTCACCCGGAAAGCCTTGTTTAATGGCATGTTGCGGAATTTGTGGTCCGAACGGAAGCTGGAAAAAGGAGTGAATGGTAACACCGCCTGCATTTATTGCTGCTACTCCGGTTGGTGCAACTACTACCATGCGTTTGGGTGAGATTTTCTTCAGGTTTTTCAGAAAAGTGGTTTTCCCCGTTCCGGCTTTTCCGGTCAGAAAAACATTTCGGTTGGTGTAGTGAATAAAATTATATGCCAGTTTTAGCTGCTGATTTGTTTCGTTGTGCATGGCCAAAAGTTCAATGGTCGTTCAAAAAAGCGAATTTAATGACTTTGGTGAAAACCTCAAAATCTGATTTCAAATGCTTTATGATAAATCATCGATTTCTTTCATTAATCTGTTCAGCTTTCGTATTTTTAGCTGAAAAGGTTCCAGAACTTCAGGATTTTCACTGATTTGTCTGCAAATGACAACGCCTTTTTCAAGGAGTTGCTGTTTTTGTGGGTTGGTGAGGTTATGCAATACAGTAATCGGGAAAATTTTTTGACGGTCGATAATATCTTTAAGACCGTTTTGTGCAGGATAATCCCAGCTCAGAAGATTTAATCCACTGCAAGCGCCAAAATTAACGGCATCGGTTGAAAAACGGGTGTTGGTTACCACCCATCCGTGAAATGAAAAATCTTTGTAGCGCTCTTCTTCCTGTCGCTTGTTTATAATGTCGTTAACCCGGCTCCGGATATACATTGGTACCTGTACACCGAAAATTTTTCCCGGCGAAGTGCCGTATTTACATTCCACAAAATATTGATTTTTGTCCCGGGTTGCAACAACATCAACTTCGTGTGTAACACATTTGCCGTTTAATACCTGTCCGACTTCCGTTTCGAAGCCTTCAATTTCCAGTATTTTTCCGACGAAGTATTCAAAAGGAAAACCTGTGGGGCCCAGCTCCATGATGGCTTTTTTCAGTTTGTAACGCGAGGCTGCATATTTTTTCTTTTTTCGAAGCAGCATAAAAGCCCGGCCATAAATTTTTTGGGTTGAAATACCATCGTAAATCCAGGAACTGATGTCTTCGGCAATTTGTTCAATAATTTCTTCTTCGGCTCCTGCTCTGCGCATCGAATCTTTCAATTTTTTCACATCGAAAGCTTCTTTTTCGCCTGTAGCTTTTGTGATAAAAATTGTTTGGTTGTTTTGTTTTTTTTCTTCCATAATTCACTACTCATTTTTGCTGGTTACTGCTGCGTAATGCAATTGAACCAGTCCTGTTTCGAAAGATTGGGTTTTAACCAATTTTAATTTTTGTTCTGGCCGTCCATTTTTAAAAAGGCGGATACCAGCCCCTAAAAATACAGGAATTATGGAAATAATGAACTCATCGATCAATTTGTTTTTTAGCAATTCATTTACAATTTCGGCGCCTCCGTCGCAAAAAATGTTTTTACCATTTTCAATTTAAAACGTTGAATAACCGTAATCTTTACCTTCAATTTCCACAGTTGATAAAAAATCCAGATTGTCTTTCGGGCCGGCAATGTAGCCGTCTAAGCTTACGGCAATGTAAAGAATTAGTTTTCGGGCCATGTTTCACGATTTCTCACTTAGAACAGTCTGGATTTCCTTGAGATGTAACTCCAAATGCCATAAATACCCTTCAATTATTTGTTCCAGCGTTACTTTTGTTCCTTCAAAATCGTTCCAGTAATTTTCCAGTTTGTTCAGGTCGATGGACTGAATGATGTGAATGATATGAAAGTTGTAAAATTTCCAGAGCTGAACAGTCTGTTGCCAGTTGGCATGCTGATAATCCTGAATGGCAATCCATAAATCGTTATGCTGCCGGTAATCGGGGAAAACCAGTTTTTTGTTGTATTGCAGCCTGACAATCCGTTGATGATTATTGGAAGCCGAGTCAATCATGTGCCCAACAACCTGTATAATTGACCGGTTTTGCCAGTTTCTTTTGTTTTTGTACATCTCTTCGGGAAGCTTTTCCAGAATGTGTGTCCAACTCTCTGTTAACTCTGCTATTTTTCCGGTAATTTTTGAAAATGCCATTCGCTTATTCTGTTTGTTTAATTGTTTGTAAAAATGTAGTTGTTTAAATTTTTCTGATGAAATTTAAACAAATTCATCTAAGCAATTTACGACAATATCATGGGATATACCTTACATATTTTGGAAAAAAGTACAGAAATTTTGGCTGTGGGACGTTGCGAATTCCGATTTTCAGAAAATTTTGTCGAACCAGAAAACAGGATTTCTTTCATTTTGGTTAGTTTTGGGCACAAAAAACCGGCAAATGGTACCAGTTGCAATTTCAGAAGAATTAAAGTTTCGTGCGCCCGAACTCACCCTATCATGTATCGAATGCGATGTGGTTGTGCAAGAAGAGAATGAGGTTTTGTGGACGGAAATTATAAAGAAGGTTGCCGGTTTGGTCAATACATTGAAGGTGGAAGAGATTAGTCGCATACCTGCGGTTTCATCTTCACGAAAAGGCTATAAAGCTTGTGGAAAGGATCCAGCTCGTTACCGGTTGTCGGCCGAAGCTTTGTTGCGGCGGGTTGTTCAGGGGAAAGGGCTGTACCGCGTAAATAATGTTGTAGATTTACTGAACCTCGTTTCGGTTTCCACCGGTTTTTCCATTGGCGGATACGATGCTGATAAAATTGATGGCAATGTGATTTTTGGTATTGGACGGGCAAATGAATCTTACGAAGGAATAGGCCGCGGCGAACTGAATATTGAATCGCTGCCGGTTTTTCGCGATAATTTAGGTGCATTCGGTTCGCCAACCAGCGATTCGGTTCGTACTTCTGTTTCCACAGAAACCAAAAGGTTTTTAATGATAATTATTGATTTTGGCGGATTGCCTGAACTGGATCAGGCTGCAGAAATGGCTGTGAAGCTGCTGGAAAGATATGCTCAGGCGATTAATATTGAATTAAAGAAATTGTAAGATATGAAAAGAATAAGTAAGTTTCTGTTGCGCATTTTAGGGTGGAAAGTGAATGGATTTGTTGTTCCCGAGCCCAAATGTATCATCATTGGTGTACCGCACACCAGCGCCTGGGATTTTGTTATTTCCTACCTGTTCTATTCTTCGCTGGGTGGAAAAGCAAATATTCTGATTAAAAAAGAATTTTTTTTCTGGCCTGTTGGGTTTTTTGTGCGGAAAATGGGCGGTGTTCCCATTGACCGCTCCAAAGGCGCCAATGTGGTGCGTCAAACTGTACAACTTTTCAATACAAGGGATCACATGCACCTGGCCATGACTCCTGAGGGAACCCGCAAACGTGTTGTGCGATGGAAAGCCGGGTTTCACACCATCGCAAAGATGGCCGGAGTACCGGTATATCTGGGTAGTTTCGACTGGGGGCCAAAAGTAATTTCCATTTGGGAAAAATTTGAACTTACCGACGATCCGCAGGCCGACATCCGGCGGATGAAAGATTTCTACCGCGAAAAAGGCATCCGGGGTAAATTTCCGGAAAATTTTACCACGGAGTATTAGTTTTTATAACGCTTTTGAAATGGAGAAACCGGAAGCCGGAAAAAGTAGTTTTTTCTCCAACTTCCAGCTTCCGACTTCCGGCTTCCGTCTCTTTTCACTCACCGTACCAGTTTATTTTTCGGGTAACAAACATGGTGAGGGCAAGAACCAGAAACAAACCGATACTTCCAACCAAAAGTGCATAAGTTTCCAATTGCATCAGCACAAAAATGAACCCGAAGGAAAAGGTTAAAATAAGGGTTTGAACGAACGCTTGCCGCCATGTTTTGAGGAAAGTGCGTGAATAGAGAAGAATCATGACCAAAACAGAAATTGCTGAAATGAAGTAAGCAAGGTTGAAACCCAGTTGCTCTGAAATGGAAAGCAGTAACAGGTAAAAGACCAGCACTGCAAATCCCACAAGAATGTATTGGAACGGATGAACTTTTTGCCTGGTGATGATTTCATTCAAAAAGAAGGAAAGAAAAACGAAAAGGATAACCAGAATACCGTATTTAGCGGCACGCGAACTTTTCTGATAATGGTCGGCTACTGTTACCAGTTTTACACCAAAATCGGCTTCAGTTACCCGATATTCGTCGTTTTTCCATTGTTGCGGAAAATTGCGGTTAAAATTAAGAACTTTCCAGTGTGCGATAAATCCATTTTTATCAATGGTGTGGTCAGCAGGTAAAAAGTTGCCTGCAAATCCCGGGTCGTTCCAGTTCGATCGCAACGTTACTTCGGTTATTTCTCCCAGAGGTGCAAGGTTCAGTGATTCAGAACCTTTCAGGCGAAGTGAGAACCGAAAATCGCCCGGAAAATTTTCGGCGGTGAGATGGGAGAGTGGCAGTGAAATGCCGTTTTGCCCCAGCAGTTGGTTTTCCATTCCCGGAGTGAAAGCATAAACAGAGTCGTTCCATGTAAACGAAATGCGGTCGCTGATGCCGCGTAAATCGCTGATTGCAACCTGAATTTTTGCCTGTTCCCACAAAATATCCCCGGGCGGAATTTTCAACACCTTAATTTCTGTGCCATCAAAATGACCGGAAAAATTTACTTCCGATTCGTAAACCACAGTTTCATAAATGCTTCGCTTTCGCTTTTCGGGAAATATTTCTCCGCTAATATTCAACGTTTTAGGCAAAATATAACATTCGCGAATAATTTCTGACGTCGCGTTTCCATCTTTTTCAAAACTGCGCTCTATGTAAGGAATTGCAAGCACCGGCCCACGCACGGTTTGGGCGAGCGACCAGGATTGCATTACCTCTCGCGAACTTTCTTCGGCTGTGAATTGCCGTTGACCAATAAGGTCAAGTATCATCAGTTTGGGAACAAGTAATGCAATGGCAATAATGCCAATTATAAAAACTTTGAGGGTAATTTGCCAGTTGATTGATTTTGGTTTGTTCTGCGAAAAATCTTTTGTTTCCATTTTAAATTCATTTTAATTTGCAAAGAGCTTTGAACTTCAAAGTAAGTGGTGAAAAAAATATTACAGTTGTTTTAAAATATCTTCCAGTGCTTTAATGTGACTGTCGAATGCCGTTGAACCAGATGGTGTAATTTCATATGTTGTATTCGGTTTTCGGTTTTTAAACCTTTTATTTACAGCAATGTAATCTTCTCTTTCGAGGGCTTTCAGGTGGCTGGCAAGATTGCCGTCGGTAACTTCAAGTGCTTCTTTTAAATAGTTAAACGACACCCGGGTATTTACCGACAGAATTGACATAATTCCCAGCCTGACCTTGTTGTCAAACGCCTTGTTCAGATGTTGAAAACTGTTTTTCACTTTGCTAAGTGTTTGATTTGTGTTCGTACCGGAAGTACATTAAAGCTCCGTAAATGATATG
>CAZCPH010000221.1:0-5586 GCA_964500105.1 uncultured Mariniphaga sp.
ACCGACTTCATTAAAAAAGTTTTGCCGGCTTCTTTTCTGAAAAGCCAAACCGTATCTGTAACCTCAGAACCGGGCACAAACCTTTCCGGACTGAGATTAAACCGGGAATCAAAATATCCGGGTTTACTCACCAGAACCGGGCAATCAAAAACAGTATCAAACTCGATCCGAATTAACCCTGATGAATCTGACTTCCAGTTTAATTCGTTGCAAAACATTTCAGCATCGCTTAAAATGCCTTCCCCTTCAAAATCTTTAACAAAAACCTGATAATTAATAACTTGCTGCAATAACAGCTCAATAAATTCATTTGGTGAAACAGGAATTTTTTCAGAAATAAACCCTTCTTTGTCGGCATAAACCTGGTAACATTTTCCTTTGGGAACGGTGAATTCGAAATTGCCAAAATACCCCGAAAGCACAGATTTAATCTGATTTCCTTCGCAATCTTCCAGATAAACCAGCGCATCCTGAACCGCTTCCTGATTGTTCCTGTCAACAACTTTTCCCCTGAAAGTTTCAACTTTGGGAAGAAATTCAACCAAATAAATATCGTCTTTTCTCCAGGCATAACGATTGGACGAAAAATACCCGAATTTACCCAAAGGATGAATGCTCAGGCCAAAATCATCGAAAAGCGAATTGACCTGTTCACCCAAATTAACAGGGTTGCCAAGGTCCGGTAAACTTGTATAGTAAATATCCAGCTGTCCGTAATTTGGTTTCAGCGAATCTGACGAAAATAACAACATCCCTCCCGGCCCGAAGGTGGGAAACATTTCATTGCCGGCTGTATTTATTTCATCGCCCAAATTTACCGGTTCGCTCCATTGCTCTTCTGTGCGGACAGACATATACAAATCGGAATTTCCGAAACCGCCATCCATATCGCTTGAAAAAATAAGCGTATCGCCGGTTACACTAATTGCCGGATGCGCAAAATTGAAATCCGGGGTATAAAACGGAAAATCGCGGGTAACCACCACCTGGTCATTGTTCTTTTTCTCTGTTTCCGAATGGGTTTTTTGCCGGAAATGTGTAACCACCCATTCACCGTTAAACTCTTTCATAACAGCCAAACGCAGATTGATTTTTCGTCTGCCCGACAAACGGGAACCTTCCGGCTTATTGTTTAATGTAACAAACAATTCACCGGTATTTTTGCACCAGGCTCCGGGTCCTTCATGAAACATATTTCCAAATCCGGGAACCAATCCGCGTTTGGTCAGCGGATTTCCCTTTTCATCAATTTCAGTGCGGTAAATATCATAAAACAGGGTATTGTCTTTCTGACGCTTTTCGTCGCCAAAAAATTCTTCTCTAACCGAAGAAAAATACAACTCGTTATTTACCAGAAAAGGTGAAATATCGCTCTCGGTTGTATTTATTGAAGACAACGGCGTAATCCGAAAATCAAGATTATCGAAAAATCCTGAAGTCTGACTCTTAATTGTATTCGGGAAACCAATAAAAACCAAAAGTATTATTGCTGAAAATCTAATCATATCGAACTATCCTTTTTTTTGTCTGGTTAAAACATTCTGGGGTTGCTCCATCTTCTGGAAGACGGCAATTCGTAAGAAACCATAACTTCGTGTGTGGCGCTGTGGAACGACTGCAGGGGCGTAACTGAATAATCGAATCCGTAACCGATTCTTAACCGGTTTTCAAAAATCCACTGGCCGATAAATCCAAATGAATCGCCTGTACGGTAATTCGCTCCCAACCAAACTTTTTCTCCGAGCAAAAAATTGGCAGACACATCTGCAACAGTTGATGCTCCCCAAATTACACGTGCCAGAAATGTGGGTTTAAAACTCACATAATCTGAAAGTTTAAAAACATATCCTCCAATCAGGAAAAAATGCCGCAATTCGGCCGTTGTGGAAAAGTTGCTGAAATTGTTTTTAAACTTTGTGTTCAATATTTTTGGGGTTGAAATTCCAACATAATAGTCATCGTTGGAAAGAAACGCCCCAACTCCGAAATTGGGCATAAACTTCGTTTCAATATCTGTCATAAACATGGGGTCCTCAGGCTCGCCGGGGTAACCGGTGTACTCCGTCAGATTGTTGGTGTATGCAGTAACTCCTGCTTTTATTCCCAAACGAAGATTTGTTTTATTTGTGATTAGTAATCGGTATGAGTAGTCAATATTGGCACCCAGCCGTTTTTCCATACCCACTTTATCGGCAATGACATTCATTCCCAAAGCAAAATTCTGAAATTTCACAGGGGTTTGAAATGAAAAGGTATAAGTTGTTGGAGCGCCCGACATCCCAACCCACTGGTGTCGTCCAAGAACCAGAAATCCGGCATTCTCCCAGGTTCCGGCATAGGCGGGATTAATGGTTTGCAGATTAAAATTGTATTGGGTAAACATGGGATCTTGTTGTGCCTCACTTCTGTTTGTAAGCAACATCAGCAAAAGAAACAGATTCCGTATCGTTTTATATTGATGCATCCTGTTTTTTCTCATTTTCATATCACACTGCAATTACCTGTTCATGAATAAATGACCTGTGAGCGGACGATTTCCATTATTTAAGTCTAAAATAAAAAAGTAGGTACCGGCCGGCAGTTTATCGTTGCCAAATGTCCATTTTTTGGATGAATATCCATCCCACCAGGCATCAGTTCCGTGGATTTCAGAATTTCCGAAATTATCCTTTTCAAACACCAGGTTTCCCCAGCGGTTGTATATTTCAACGCGCGCGTCAGGAAAGCTTTCCAAGCATGTAACTCTCCATGTATCCTGAATGCCGTCTCCGTTTGGTGAAAAACCTGTGGGAATAACCATTTCGCAGCGTTCAACCTGAACAGTAACCGTTGACGAAGCTTCCACATGCGAACCGGTCAATGTACTGGCCTCAACTAAAGCCATATTGTCGAACTGACCTTTGGTTTCATCTGCTGTCTGAACGGTATATTCTGTTGCGAAATTTAAAGATTCGCCCGGAAGCAACTGTTCCGTTTCCTGCTCAAAACCTGTTAAAGGATCTTCAACCAGCACATTAAACAAAGTAACATTTCCGGTATTTTCCACCGTTATATTAAAATTGACCACATCTCCCAGCGCCACTTTATCGGTTGAAACCACAGCCACTTTTTCGATATAAACCGATGGATTCTGCCCCAATGTTGTAACTGTTGGTTCATTGTTGCCTGGTTCATTGCCCGAATCGTCAGCAACGAATTCGCCTTTCACATTTAAAGCCCTTACTTTTGCAGAATTGGAAACTCCACCGGCATCGATATCTGCCTGAGAAACCTTGTAAGCAGCATTTGCCAATCCTTTTGAGCCTGGTGTCAGCGTATCGGGAACAACTTCAAGGTTGGAAACTCCTATGCGTTCATCATCTATTTTTATGTCCCAAAGAGTTACTTCACCGGTGTTTGTTACCTCAAACGTATAATGAATAATTCCACTTGCCGGGTTGTATTCCTGCTTTTTAACCAAACTGACAGAAGAAGTCAGCATTGCCTGATCGATATAAACAAAAACAGTCGCTTCAGAAAACAACTCAGGGTTTTCTCTCGAGGACAAACGGTAAATCAATGGCGAAGGACCGGAAAAGAAAAATGGTTCAGGAGCAAAAGTAACGATGCCGGTTTCGTCGTTAAAAATCCAACTGCCTTCGCCATCAACCTGTAACTCAGATTGAATTCCGGCAGTCTGCAGATCGATATCGACAAATACAAGTTCCGACAGTACAGGAGAACCGTCACTCATTTTATCATTTTCAAGAATATGAACAGAAACGCTGCTTCCGGGAGGATTTTCCTGGCTGATGTCGTTTACTGCTTCAGGCGGTGCTTCCCGGTAGCTCACGCTAATTTGTGCTTCGTCGCTCAATCCGGTCAGTTTTTCAGTCAGAATATATGCTATTGCCGACGGACTGGTTGTAAATCCCTCTTGCGGATTAAACGTGACAATGCCGGTCGTACCATTCATATTCCATGTTCCCTGCCCCGGAACAATCAATTCGGTCTGGATTCCCGCCATTTCAGAATTCAAATCAACAGTAACAGCATCGGGCGATGCAGAAGTTCCGTCGCTTAATTTATCATTCAACAAAATGTTAATTCCCGCATTTGTGCCGGGCTGATTTCCCGAACTGTTATCGTTTGCTGCAACCGGAGGCAATTGGTCATAGCCGACTGTTATACTTGCTCTGTCGTTCAATCCTGTAAGGTTTTCTATTAAAATATACGCGAGCGGAGAAGGCGAAATTGTAAAACCATTTTGAGGTGTGAAAGTTATCATTCCGGTTGACGGTGCAAAATGCCACCGGCCCTCACCGGCCAAAATAATTTCTGACTGGGTTCCGGTCTGCTGCAGATTCAAATCAACCGTCACGAAATCCGGTACTGCCGGCGAATTATCACTTAACCTGTCGTTTTCAAGAATATTTATCGTCACAGTTTCACCCGGATTATTCCCCTGACTAATGTCATCGTTTGCCACTGGAGGTTCCTCGGTATATAAAATTGTGATTATCCCTTCGTCGCTTAAACCCGTTAAAAGTTCGGTCAGAGAATACCCGACTGGATCTGGACTGATTGTAAACCCCTCAAACGGTGTAAATGTGATTATCCCTGTTTGATGTGAATAGCTCCAGGTTCCCTGGCCATCCACCACTAGTTCGGTCTGTATGCCAGGAGTTTGAGGCTGAATATCTATTTCCACAACGTCGGGACCAACCGAAGTTCCATCGCTTAACCTGTCGTTGGTTAAAATATTTATTGAAACCGCCGAACCGGGATCATTCCCATCACTGAAATCGTCGATGGCAAAGGGTTCTCCCTCATTGTATTCAACGGTTATAGTGGCATTGTCACTTCTGCCAGTCAGATTTTCGGTCAATACATAGCTAATTGGCGTAGGATCAGTTGTAAAGCCTGCCAATGGATTAAAAACTACCTGCCCCGCTGTTGAATTGTACGACCAAACTCCTTCGCCATCTGCAACAAACTCATTCTGCGGTCCGGTCCGGTTCGGATTAAGATCGACAGTAACCAAACCGAATGTTGCGACATTCCCGTTATGAAGTCTGTCATTTGCCAACAGATTAACTGTCACACTGTTTCCTGAAATATTATCTGAACTTTTATCATTATTGGCAACAGGTGGGCCCAATGCATAAACTGTTACGGAAGCCATAGAATTCACAGATGTCCCGTCTGGCGCCATTCCGGAAACTGATACTGTATTTGTCCTGCTTTCGTTGTCATAATCTGATTGCGTAATTGTATAGGTTTTTGTATAAGTGACTGTGTCTCCCGGCAACAGCGCAGGAACAGTCTCATCGACCGAAATTAACGGATCGACTACATTTATTTCTGAAACAGTTACATTACCCGTATTTTCAATTTTTATAGTGAACTCAATTTCAGAACCCACATTCGCAAAATTTTCAGGCAACACGCTTTTTGTAACCACCAGTTCTGGCGTTTGCTCAGCATAGATGATTTCTTCAGCAATTTCTTCCACAATTTCACTATTCGGATCTCTTCCGGAAACCAGAACAGCATTTGTAATAAAACCAGCATCCACATCTTCCTGATTTACAGAATATATTACTG
>CAZCPH010000222.1:0-5560 GCA_964500105.1 uncultured Mariniphaga sp.
CTGACAGTATTAATTTTTCGTAAAAAATACCATCTTCCTGAAAAATTTATACTGTCAGTGGGTACGCTTGAACCGCGTAAAAACCAGTTAGCGTTATTGCAGGCTCTTCATTCGAGTGAAATTAGAGTTTCGGTCGTTTTTGTGGGAAAGCAAACCGCTCCATACATGGCTGAAATTCAAAAGTTTATCAATGAAAACGAAATGGAAAGCCAGGTGAAATTTTTAAGCAATATTCCGGAAGCTGATTTGGCTGCACTTTACCAATCGGCCATTTTTTCGGTTTACATTTCTGTTTTCGAAGGATTTGGCCTGCCGGTTATTGAATCTATGGCCTGCGGATGTCCGGTAATTACTTCGTCGGTTTCTGTTTTGCCCGAAACGGCAGGTGATGCCGCCGTTCTTTGTAACCCTGCAAAAGTGGAAGAGATTGCACAAAAAGTTGCTTTGCTTTTGGAAAATGAACCATTCAGAAAGGAAATCACCGAAAAAGGCAAACAGCGGGCAACCCTTTTTCACCCTGAAAATTATGCCCAAAAATTAATTTCTTTGTACACCGAAATTTTGAGCAGAAAACATGCATAACGATATTAAAAAAGCTATAGAAGTTTTAAAAAACGGAGGAGTGATTTTGTATCCTACCGATACCATTTGGGGCATTGGCTGCGATGCTACCAATCCGGAAGCTGTGGCCCGGATTTATAAGATTAAACAACGGGAAGACTCCAAAAGTATGCTCGTTTTAATGGAAAATCCGGCTTTGCTGGAACGCTACGTGAACGATGTTCCCGAAATTGCCTGGGATTTGGTGGAAATCAGCACCACGCCGCTTACGGTAATTTATCCCGGAGCTAAGAATCTGGCAAACAACCTGATTGCTGAAGACGGAAGTATTGGAATCCGGTTCACCAAAGAGGAATTTACTACTAAGCTTTTGCAGCGGTTCCGCAGACCAATAGTCTCCACTTCGGCCAACATAAGCGGTCAAAAATCGCCGGCTTTTTTCGATGAAATTTCCGAAGAAATAAAAAGCCAGATGGATTACATCGTGGAATACAGGCAAGACGATGTCAATCCGGCACAACCGTCGAGTATTATAAAACTCTGGCCCGGCGGCCGGATTGACATTATCCGCAAATAACTTTCAGCTTATTTTTTTTCTTTCAGAATATCCCTGATTTCAGTGAGCAGGGTTTCTTCTTTTGAAGGAGCCGGAGGTGGAGCCGGTTTTTCTTCTTCTTTCTTTTTCAGCTTGTTGTACCCTTTTATCACCATAAAAATGGCAAAGGCAACAATTACAAAGTCCAGAACCGTATTAATAAACGCTCCGTACCTGATAGAAACTTCGGCAATGGCTGGTGTAACCACATCTTCACCACTCATTACAGCTTCGGTACCATGTTTTAAAATAACCCGAAGGTTGCTGAAATCGGTATTTCCCAGCAGCAGCCCGATGGGTGGCATAATTACATCGTTTACAAACGAAGTAACAATTTTGCCGAAAGCTCCGCCAATAATAACGGCAACGGCCAGATCGAGTACATTGCCCTTCATGGCAAAGCTCTTAAATTCTTTTAACATTCCCATAATCAATGATTTAAGTTAAACATTATTTTAGTTTCCTTTTGGTCAGCAAGATGTTGATTCTGGCCTGTGTGGAAAACCATGGGAAATTTAAAGAATTTAATTTACATAAAAGAGAAATTTCATCAGAGTTTTTTAACCTTGCCAGAACCTGCCACCGAAGTGTCAACTTGAGGATTTCCTCTGTACAGAATATTTCCTGAGCCGGCTACACGCGCTTTTAGATAATCAACGGCATACACATGGCAACTTCCCGAGCCTGCAATTCTTGCATCTACGTTTTTTACTTCAAAATTTTCTGCTTTTATATTGCCCGAGCCCGAGATTGTTGCAACCAGTTCATCGGCTACTCCACCTTTGTTTATAAGAATATCGCCCGAGCCGGAAACGGAAGTTTTTATCCGTTCGGCATCCAGATTTTTCAGCGATATGTCGCCGCTGCCGCTAACAGCCAAGTCCAGAATACGCGATTTTATTTTGCCGTCGGCTACAATATCGCCCGATCCTGACACAGACAATGCATGAACCTCGGGAACAGTGATGTAAATATCAATCCGGCCCGGATTAAACGACCGCCTAAAAAGATTGGTACTTTTAAAACGGATGATTAATTCGCGGCCTTTTACTTCGGTGATGATTTCTTCAAGCGTGGAAGGTTTTGCTTCTACCCTTACACTTTGCCGGTTTCCCTGCTCCAGGTGAACTGTTCCTGAAATACGCAGCGATATTTCTGAAAAGGAAGAAACTTCCCGGTCTTCCCGCTCGGCAAAAACGGTATTTGAAAAGAGAAATCCAAGAATGAAAAGGGAAAGAAAAAATTGTTTTGTCTTCATAGCTACTTCATTTAATCGATTTTTAATTGCAATGTAGTAAGGACGTTCAATTTGACTGAAAGTTGCACCATTCGTTAAAAAAAATCTATTTTCGTTACAAATATCCAGGTTAAGATGAAACAAATAGGATATAAATACGAATTTTTTCTTCCGTTTATTGCTGCTGTATTGTTCTTTTTTACCCGGAAAGTTCCTTTGCCAGACATTATTTACACCGTTTTTGCAATACTGATGGCAATCTGGTATTTTCCTTTGCGTTTGGTTTTGGGAGATTTTTTGAAAAAGGGAGATTCAAAAAACAGTTTTGTAATTATTTCATCATCAATTATTTCTTCATTGATTGTCGCAATTTCTGTTGTGCTTCTTCATAATGCAGAATCCTTCTTTTTCAAAACCACGTTTCAGCTATTGGGTATTTTGAATGTTTTTTTGATCTACTACTTTCATTTTACAAGCAGAGAAGCGCGACTGTTTTTCAGCCATTTGGGACTTCTGTTTTTAACTTCTGTTGTGTTTGTGGGTTAGGATTATTCCATCAAACCTTCAGGAATTTGAAGCTGAATGGTTTTTTGTTCCTCTTCGATGTTAAGCAGAAAATCTTCGTTAAACGGTACAAGAATTTCCCCGGTTTCTGCTTCAACGGTAAAAACAATGTTTCCGGCGTAGTCGTCAACGGCCGAAATTTGACCCACTTTATTTCCGTTTTCATCCAGAAGCGTGAAATGTAAAAATTGCGCAATTGAAGTCTCTTCGGGGTCATCAACAATTTCGTGGTTAAAAAGATAAACCGGACTTCCCACTAACCGGCGGGCATATTTTTCCGTTTCCACCCAGTCGAACGTAACCAGCGCCGTTTTGGCCGACCTGAAACGGAGCCCGTCTTCCGCTACAAAAAACGGTACCAACAGACCGTCAATTTCCAGAAAAAACCGGCTGGCTTCAGCTACTGATTCTTCAAACTCCTGTTCATACTCCAGCACCAGTTCGCCATGTACCCCATGGGTTTTGCGAATGAAGCCAATTTTTTGGCACTCCGATTTTGGTATTGTTTCCATTGGTTGCAAATATAGATAAATCAGGGTTCAGTGCATAAAAAAACCACTTGCCAAAAACAAGTGGTTTTTTATTTCGTGTGAAAAACTTCTGATTATGATTCGGCGCCCTTTTCTTTTGGTGCTTCTTCTTTTTCATCTGTTTTTTCTTCAGCGGCCGGAGCCTGTTCGGCTTTTTCAGCAACAGGTTCTTCAGCTGCTTTTTCCTCAGCCGGAGCTTCTGCTTTCTCTTCAGCAACAGGTGCTTCAACAGCTTCTTCAACTTTTTCAGCAACCGGTGCCTCAGCAACTTCTTCTGCCGGAGTTTCTTCGGCAACTTCTTCTTCTGCAGGTGCAGCAGCAGCTTTTGCTTCAGCAGCTAATTCAGCATTTCTGGCAGCAATTGCAGCTTCTTTTGCTTCGCGCAGTTTGGTCTCAGCATCGAGCTGTTTTTTAACGGCTGCACTTTCTTCCCCGGCCAGGCGGTCGCGTTTCGCCTGAATCTGGGCTTCTTTTTCAGTCAGCCATTTTTCCAGTTTGCGTTCGGCTTCATCAGCATCGAAAGCTCCTTTTTTCACTCCACCCATCAGGTGTTTTTTGTAGAGCACACCTTTGTAAGACAAAATTGCCTTTACGGTGTCGGTAGGTTGGGCGCCTTTTACAAGCCAGTCGTAAGCTTTGTCAAAATCGAGATCTATCGTAGCAGGATTCGTGTTGGGATTATACGTGCCAATCCGTTCAATGTACCTGCCATCTCGTGGCGCCCTGCTATCTGCTACCACAATGTGGTAGTAAGCATAACGTTTGCGGCCGTGCCGCGCTAATCTCATTTTTACTGGCATAATTCTAAAATTATTTTTTGAAAATGTGGGCGCAAAGATAGTATAAAAATCTGTTTGTGAAACCCATTGCCGGTTTTTTCGCCCCAAAGTAAAATTGAGGTGATTTACGGAAATGGCAGAGCGGAGTTGGTTCAAAATTTATTTTCGCGAACGGTCATTTTTTCATTTCAGCAACGAACCCAATCCAACCAACACCACCACAGCAAGCACCAAAACCAGTACAAAAATTTTATCGTCTTTTATTTTTCTTGAAAAATAGAGTACAACCGGAGTGAAAATGCCCACAAAAACGGCTGTCCGTAAATCTTTCAGTGTGATTTGAAATTCGCCGGTTGAAATCCAGTCGATGAGTTCAGGAACCAGCAAGAAAAGCAGAATGGATAAAAGCAGAACTCCCAGCACTGTAATAATTTTCTTCATTGGATATTATTTTATTCGTCCCGGATTTTTCTTCACAAAGTCGCCCCAGTTTTTGTATTCCTTGTTTTTTTGCGGTTTGCCCTGCTGAATAAAGTGGCAGATGGCCACGGCCACTGCATCGGTTGCATCCAGCGTCTGGTCGAGGTCGGTTAAATGATATACTTTTTGCAGAAAATATTTCACCTGCTCCTTGGAAGCACGGCCCATTCCGGTAATCGACTGTTTTACCAGCAGTGGCGCGTATTCCTGAATGGGCACCGAATGAAAAAGTGCAGCCGCCATAATCACACCCTGTCCACGTCCCAACTTCAGCATACTCTGCACATTTTTTCCGTAAAACGGTGCTTCTATGGCCATTACATCGGGGCGGTACTCTTCGATGAGGTGCAGTGCCCGCTCGTGCAAATGTTTCAACCGCTGGTAATGATCGGCAAATTTGCCCGGCACCAGCGTGCCCATGTTCAGAATTACCGGCTGGTTGTTGCGTATTTCTACTAACCCGTAGCCGGTAATCGTGGTTCCGGGGTCGATGCCCAGTATTTTAAGCGGTTTTTCGTTCATCGCGTTTTTAGTTTTTTCCGGTCGAGCCGCTGCGTAAAAATGCCGGATACAATAAAAACCAGTCCGATAAAAGTAGTAACGTAAATGGTTTCTTTCAAAATAAAGTGGATAAAAATGAGTGAAACAAACGGCGCCAGGAAAACCAGATTTCCGATTTTTGCGTTGTTGGTACTCAGTTGCATGGCTTTCATCCACAGCACATAAGTAATTCCCACTTCAAAAATGCCAACGTAAACAGCAGCCAGCAAACCGGGGCCGGGTTTCACGTTAAAATCAGAAAAGAAATACATTG
>CAZCPH010000223.1:0-5551 GCA_964500105.1 uncultured Mariniphaga sp.
TTATATCATGTGAAAAAGATGATATTTTTCTGGAAGAGGATCCTATAACTTTTTATACGATAGACAATGCTTTTTCAACTTCTGCACAAGTCGATCAGGTATTGGTTGCTATATACTCCCATATCAGGGATTTGTGGACAAACCCCACCGAGTCACGCTGGATATTTGACTGGAAAGGAAAAGGAACAGACATGTATGATGTCCCTGTAATCCGGCGCGGAAATACATTTAGTGATTATAGCAATATTAATCCTGACCATGATACATTCTATCAGGTTTACTCAACCTGGTACTATGTAATTTCGAGAGCAAACCTTGCAATATATGCCGCTGAACTGCCGGAAATCTCCTGGAGTTCTGATGAAGAAAAAGCATATGCGTTGGCTCAGGCACGATTTTTCAGAGCATTCGCCTACCGCAATCTTGGTGAACTTTTTGGGGGAGTGCCTATCGTTACTGAAATATCAACATCTCCCCGATATGACTTTGAACCGGTTAGTCGTGCTGCAACTTATCAGTTTGCAATTGATGAAATGGTAGCAATCGAAAATGACATACCTGAAACAACAGCTGCCGGAGGGCGTTTGGTGCGTGGTGCAGTCCAGCACAATCTTGCTCAACTGTATCTGGCATTGGGTGCCCAGCTTGCAAGTGAAGGAAAGAGTGGTGAAGCCCAATCTGCTTATAATAATGCAGTAACTTTTGCGAGTAAAGTTATTGATGGTGGTGTTTATAGCCTTGTAAACTCAAGATTTGGAACACGCCAGGGCGAACAAAATGTTGTTATTCCAATTTACAGAAGAGGTATTTTTAGCGAAAGTGAAAGAGTTGACACACTTCAATTAACTCCAAATTATTTTTGGGACTTATTTCAGGAAGGTAATGTAAACTATCAGGATGGTAATCCAGAGAGCATATGGACTGTACAGGTTGATTATGAAGCTTATCGTGCTGAAGACGGAAAATCAAAACTAAATTATGCCCGTACTTATGGCCCTGTATTTCGTGATATAGCCGGTGCTCACACAAATGGGACACTGGAGGATGTTGGCGGAAGAGGTATTTCACAGGTGAATATTACCATGTATGCACGTGATAAAGTTTATGACGGAAAATGGGCTGATGATTTGCGAAATTCTGAAATAGTTTTCCGTCGCCGATTCAAAGGAAATATGGAAACTTCACCCTACTTCAAGCAAATCGTTCCATGGGATGTCATGTATGGTATGGATAAAGATGCTGTTACAATACTGAACAATACAAGTGAAATATATCCCATCTCATGTAAAATTGCTGCAGACAAATTCACAGGAGTTGAAGATGGAGAAAACCGCAGTAATCTATTTCGTGATGATTATATTATCCGATTACCGGAAACTATCCTGCTAAGAGCAGAAGCTAAACAGCGACTTGGAGACAAAGCAGGTGCAGCTGCAGACGTAAATCTGTTAAGAGAAAGGGCTCAATGCAGCTATCTTGTTACTGCAGCAGACATGGATGACAATTTCAACACAATACTCGATGAACGTGCGAGAGAACTGGTTTATGAAGAATGTAGATGGAATACCTTGCTTAGAATGGGAGGAAATATTGCCGTTGAACGAATCAGAAATTATGCACACTGGCCGGAAACAGAAGCCACACTTACTTTTAATTATAATCTGTGGCCGATTCCACAAACTATTATTGATACCAACAAAGATGTAATTATTGAACAGAATCCTGGTTGGGAAGGAAGATAATTTAATATAAATTAAAGAAAGGCTGCTTGTTTTTTCATCCTTTTTCAAAGGGTAAAAAACCAGGCAGCCTTTTTAATAACAAATACCCATTTCAAAAAAGAATAAATGTTTTATCATGTTAAAAACGCTAAAGTTTAATAAAAATTCTTGTTGGCAGATGATTCTGATTTTAACATTCACATTTTTATTATTAAACTGTGATGGAGTAAAGAAAAATTCGGCACCGAAAGGATTGATGATTGATCTTTTATCCACTCCGGAAAGTGCTGTAATTACTAATCCTCATCCACATTTTTCGTGGGTTGTTGCCGGGACTGAGTCAATGCAGACTGCCTTTCAAATTCTTGTTGCATCAGATAAAAAAATACTTCAGCAAAACAAAAGTGACATTTGGGATTCCGGAAAAATTGAATCCAATCAGTCTGTTTCAGTGCCTTTCTCCGGAACCCAATTGAAAGAAAATTCAGCTTATTGGTGGAAAGTAAAAACATGGGATCAAAAAGGAATGGAAAGTGATTATAGTCTTCCACAAAAATTTAATACCGGCATCTTTTCCGGAGCAGACAGGAAATGGCCCGGAGAGAGCAAATGGGTTGAACTGGAAGTTGACGGCGAAACCGAATTTGTTTATGAAAACAGGCATCCAATCCGTTACCATGAGATAAAACCTGTTTCCGTGGAAAAGAATGCTGACGGAAATCAGTTCATATCCTTTGAAAAAGCAGTCTTTGGAGCTTTAAAACTGACCGTTGAGGCCAATGAAAGTAACGATACAATTATTGTTCATCTTGGTGAAGATGTGAGTGAAGGCAACAAGGTCAACAGGAATCCCGGCGGGTCTATCATTTATAACCAAATAAAAGTTGCCCTCCAGCCTGGTCAAACCGAATATCTTGTTACAATCCCCCGTTTCATTTCAAACTATCCGAACAGCCAGGTTCTTGCTGAACACATGCCCGAGGTCACTTCTTTTCGCTACGTCGAAATTGAAAAACTCAACCAAGAATTAACAATTAATAAAATAAGCCAAATGGCTCTTTTATACCAATTTGATGATACTGCGGCTGATTTTAATTCTTCCAATGAAAACCTGAATCAAATTTGGGAACTATGCAAACATACACTGAAAGTAACACCTTTTATGGGAGTATATATTGATGGTGGTGCCCGTGAACGAATGCCGTATGAAGCCGATGCATATATGCAGCAGGTAGCTCATTACTGTGTGGATCGGGAATTTGCCATTCAGCGTTATACAACTGACTTTCTGATTTATAATCCGAGTTGGCCAACTGAATGGCACCTCCATATCGTTTTAATGGCATGGGCGGATTATATGGCAACCGGAGATACACGCTTCCTGGAAAAACGTTATGATGAGCTGAAAAAGAAAACATTGATTGGCCTGGCCCGGGAAGATGGATTAATCAGCACCCGCACAGGACTTGTAACGCCCGAATTCCTGGAAAGTATTCATTATTTCGGCAGGGGTTTCAGAGATATTGTGGACTGGCCCCAGGGAACACCTGCCAATGAAACGGAACTCCGGAGCGGTCATGGCAGTGTCTCCCTTGAAGGGGAAACCGACCGGTATGTTTTTTCAGAAATAAATACCGTTGTAAATGCTTTTCACTATCGCAATCTGGTGTTAATGAAAAAGATAGCCGGTGTTTTGGGAAAAGCTGAAGACGAAACGTTTTTTAAACAAAGGGCTGCTCTCGTAAAGTCTTCTTTTAACAAAAAATTACTCAACAAGGAAACAGGGATATATACAGATGGAGAAGGCGTGGAGCATAGTGCATTGCATGCCAATATGTTTCCTGTGGCATTCGGACTTGCACCTGAGGAAAACTATCCCGAGATCAGGGAATTTCTCATTTCCAGAGGAATGGCGTGTAGCCCCGGAATGTCGATGTACCTTTTTGATGCACTTTACAAAATGGGCGCTGAGGATTATTCTTTGGAGCTTATTACTAATGAAACCGACCGGAGTTGGATGAATATGATTCGATTTGGTACTACTGTAACTTCCGAGGCCTGGGATTTAAAATATAAGCGAAATATGACCTGGAATCATGCCTGGGGAGCGATTCCCGCTTATGTTATCGCAAGAAGAATTTGTGGAATTGAACCTTTGGAACCCTCTTTCAGAAAGATAAAGATTATGCCTCACCCATCTGATATTGAATGGGCGAAAATTAAGCATCCAACCATCAGGGGTAGTGTAGAAGTCGCATTCAACAACAGCAACAAAACCTTTAAAATGGAGGTAACAATACCACCTAATAGCAAGGCAGACATTTATGTTCCACTAAAATTCCGGGATTATTCTTTGGTGCATAATGAAATTCAAATTCAAGGGAAAGAACTTGAAAATTTTGTTTTAATTCAGGATGTTGATCCCGGAAATCATTCATTTGAACTTATTCAAAATTAAACAATTCTAAATCAGTTTAAAATATAAAGGAAAAATCAATTCAAACGAAATATCATGAATCTTAAAAATAGAAGTTGGCTTCCTATTGTAACAGCTATAATGCTTTTAATGAACAGTTGTCAAGACACAGTAAATTCTGGCAAAAGTGAACGGAATTCTGATATCAATCAGTTTCGTGAAGATTTTCAAAATCCTTACAGTGAATACGGTGTTAACTGCTGGTGGTGGTGGCTTAACGGAAATGTAAACAAAGCCGCAATCACAAAAGATCTGGAAGCCATGAAATCCCGGAATTTTCAGGGAGCGATGATTTTTGACGCCGGAGGCCATAATCAAAGAGGAAACAAAGACATTCCCGCAGGTCCTTTATTTGGCTCGGATGAATGGAATGAACTATTCGTTTTTGCACTTGATGAAGCCAAAAGGCTGGGTCTGGAGATGGGCTTTAACATTCAAAGCGGATGGAACCTGGGTGGCCCAAGGGTAACTCCGCAATACGCTGCGAAGCAGATTACCTTTTCCGAAACAAAAATTACAGGCAATAAAAATGTTTCAGTAAAGTTAGAGTTACCAAATAACAGAAACGATTATTACAAAGATATTGTGGTGCTTGCCTTTCCGGTTAGCGATGCCCGAAAAACGAACGAATTTATTGCTGATTTGGATTTAAAACTGGGCTACCACGAGCTGGGGGGCTCTGCTCCGGATACCCGGTTTTTACTGACGAACACATCCCGCAGTAACACAAGGTCGCAGGATGGAACCAGTTATATTGTAAAAAAGGAAGATATCCTGAATCTGACTTCCCGGATGGATGCAGAAGGTCACCTGAACTGGCAGGCTCCTGATGGGGAGTGGAACATTTTAAGAATCGGATATACCTGTACCGACTCCCATGTCTCCACTTCCAGTGGCGACTGGCAGGGAAGTGTACTGGATTACATGAGCAAAGAGGCATTCGATTTTTACTGGAACGATGTGGTAGAACCCATTTTTAAAGCAGCCGGTGATCATGTGGGAACAACGCTAAAATATATGGAGACCGATAGCTGGGAGTGTGGCGGAATGAACTGGACAGATAAGTTTGCTGAAGAGTTTATGCAATACCGGGGGTATGATTTGATGAACTATTTGCCTGTTGTAGCCGGGTATGTCATTGAAGACATTGAAACTTCCAACGCTTTTCTGGCCGATTTCCGAAAAACACTGGGAGATTTGGTTGCATACAACCATTACGCCGTATTCCAGGATTATGCCCATCAATACAATATGGGAATTCAGCCCGAGTCTGCCGGTCCGCATGCCGGCCCGATGGATGGAATAAAAAACTATGGCTTTAACGATATTGTAATGAGTGAATTCTGGTCGCCGT
>CAZCPH010000224.1:0-5532 GCA_964500105.1 uncultured Mariniphaga sp.
TACATTGCAATGGTCAGGAAAATCAATCCGAAGAAAAAATTCAGAAATAGTTTTACGGTTTCGTCGCGTTTGTCTCGAACGCTTAAAATCCAGTAAGCCGACCAGAGTACCGAAGTCCCCAATGCCAGAAAAACTCCTGTGAAATTGGTGGTTTGAAATCCGCTCCAGCCTCCCTGTGACGAAATGAAACCCACACCGATAAAGCTGATGAACAGCCCGGCAATGCTCCATTTCCCGATTTTTTGGCCCAGAAACGGCACCGAAAGTAGTGCCAGCACAATGGGCCACACCATGTTGAGTGGTTGCGCCAACTGGGCAGGCAGCAGCGAATAGGCTTTAAACAAAACGATGTAGTAAAGCAGCGGATTAAACGCTCCCAGCAAAACGGACCAAATGATTTGACGTTTCGTTTGCTTGAAAAGCATTGCGGTTTTTCCCTGAATGAGCAGAAGCACAAACAGCACCAAAACTGTAACCACTGAGGCGAAAAAAATCAGCTGAATAACGTCCAGTTCGCGCAGGGCAATTTTAAAGGCAGTGGCCACGGTTGACCAGAAAAAAACGGCCAGTCCGGCAAAAAGGAAAGCTTTGTTAGTTGATTTCATTTGGAATACTGTCCTGGATGAAAAATTCCGTTTCCGGACTGGATAGCACATCGGGGTAAAGTTCGCGCAGCTCACGGAACTTTTCGCGTGACTCTTCAGTGAAAACGCTCCCCGGGTGGCGGGTAAGCATTAAACGGTAAAGTTCTTTTGCTTTTTCTTTATTATCCAGTTGATAATTGAATAAATCGGCCAGCATAAACAGTGCATCGTCGGCCAGCAGCCCGTAGCTGAAATTGTCGGTGATTTCCTGCAGGTAAGTTGCTGCCGTTTCAAAATTATTCTGGTCGATCTCAATTTTTGCTTTCCGGAAAAGAATATTGTCGGTCAGTGAATGGTACGGGAAAATTTCGGCGATGGAGTCCAGTGTGGCCAGGGCTTCTGCTTCTTTATTCCGGAAAAAAAGCAGGTCGGCACGGGCAAACATTTGCAGTGGAACGGCCGTGGTGTCCAGATTCAGATTGTTGCCAATAAGCATGGAGAGTTCCATGGCATCGTTGGCGGTAAGTTTTGAAGTACTTGCTTTCAGTACATCGAGTTGCGCTTTCGCCCAGCCGAAATTACCCATGTAGTAACCCAGTGTGGCTTTTTTCAGTTTCACCTCATCGCCCAGGGTGTTGTTTTTGTTGGCATCAATCACCTGGGAATAGAGCAGGGTGGCTTCCCACGGGTCGCCGGTGTAAACAGATATGTCGGCCATTTCGGTTTTCAGCATTCCCGATTCCTCGGGTTTAAGGCGGGGAATTTCCAGACCTTTCTCCAAAACGGAAATAGCTTTTTCGGTTTCGTCGAGATAGAAAGCCAGCAGATGGGCATAATCGATGATTAAATTCAGTATGCCGGCTGAATATCCCAGCATTTCAAGACTGTATTCAAACTTGCCTGCCAGTTCAAGGCCATCGGTTTGAGATTCTTCACTGCCGGTTGTGTACCGCAGGTAAGCGGCATGAATGTTCTGCACATAAGCCGGAATGTAAAGTGGTGATTCTTCGCCCTTATCTACCAGATAGATAAAAGCACGTTCAGCTTCATCGTACATTTTATTGTTGAGTGCCATTTGGCCCAACTGGAAAATCTGGGTATCCTCCGCACCAGTACGGCGGTCGAGGGCAACCGACTGGCGCAGTGCTCCCGCAAACTGTTTTTCCTGCAGAAAAAACCAGATAAGAAGCCGGTTGTAGCCAATAACGTTCGGTTCAGCCTGGATGCGTTTTAGTACTTGTTGCCTGAAATTGATTCGCAACCCGTCGTCCACATCGAGCCGCATGGCCGAAGACAGGGCACTTTCCACCCGTTGCAGCTGATTTTCATCCTGTTTTATGAGGTTCAGGTATTCTTCCATCATTTGCTCATAATCGCGCAAATAGAGGTAAGCACGCGCCAGTTCATAGTTGAACTGCTCCTGCGGAATTTCCTTCCGGCCTTTCATGTAAACTCTTTTGGCCCATTCAAACTCCTGCCACTGCAAAAACGAGTTGGCAGTGGTTAAAATGTTGCCTTTTACCGCCGGAACCTGACGGATTGCCTCTTCATATTTCTTTTGTGCTTCTTCCGGTTTTTTCTGCGCTTTTAAAACATAACCCAAATGAATGAGAAACTCCGGATTTGGGGTCCGTTGTTTTTTTATTTCATCCAGAATACGCGCCTCAGCCTCTTCAAAATGTTGCAATTCGAGCAAAGCATTAAGGTGTAACCGGAAGTAGTAATTGTTTTTCGACAGGTTGTAAACATCGAATAAAAGGGGTGCAGCTTTTTCGTAATCTTTTGCATTGTAGTAGGCCAGAGCAAGTTTCGAAGCGGACTGAATTTCTGTTTGCCGGTTCTGGGTAAACCCGGAATACAGACTGAACAGGAAAAATGCCAGTACAACAATATGTTTTAAGTTCTGTTTTACCATAGTACAAAAATAACAGGTTAAATCACATTACGGTTTTTAAAACCTGCTTTTTACTTTAAACATTTAGGGTTACTTTTGCATAAAATATTTTTGATTATGGCGCACGAGTTGAAAGAGAGGCAGCGATTGCCGCGATGGATGAAGATGAAAATGCCCAAAGGCGAAAGCTATTCCAAAGTGAAAAACCTGGTTGAACAGCACGGCCTTCATACAATATGCACCAGCGGAAACTGCCCCAACATTGGCGAATGCTGGAACCGGGGAACTGCAACTTTTATGATTTTGGGGAACATATGCACCCGGCGCTGCAAATTTTGCGCAGTACCCAACGGAAAACCATTGCCACCCGACGAGAAGGAGCCTGAAAAACTGGCAGAAACGGTTCGGATTATGGGCGTAAAACATTGCGTAATTACTTCAGTTGACCGCGACGACCTCGACGATCAGGGTGCCGGAATCTGGGCACGCACCATCACCGAAGTAAAACGGGTGAATCCTGATACGCGCATTGAAGTGTTGATTCCCGATTTCAGGGGAAAAGAAGAACTGATTCAGCAGGTTATTGATGCCGGTCCGGATGTGATTTCGCACAATGTGGAAACCGTGGAGCGACTGACTCCGTTTGTGCGTTTTGCTTCCAAATACCGCCGCAGCCTCGATGTGGTTCGGTATATTGCCAAAAACCACAAAGTAGCCAAGTCGGGCATTATGCTTGGTTTGGGCGAAACGCACGAAGAAGTTTTACAAACCATGGACGACCTGCGCGAAGCCGGCTGCAAAGTGATGACCATTGGCCAGTATCTGGCGCCAACTGCCACCCACATGCCGGTGGTGGAATACATCAAACCGGAACAGTTTGCCGAATACCGCCGGATTGGTCTCGAAAAAGGCTTTTCGTTTGTGGAAAGTTCTCCCCTGGTGCGGAGCTCGTATCGGGCAGAGGAGCATGTGAAAGCGTAGTTAGTTCAAAGTTTAAGGTTCAAAGTTTAAAGTAGTGACTGAATTCATTAAATTTGAAACATTATGGGAGCATTAGTAATTAAAATTGATAAAAAGAATAACCGACTGATTTCAAAGCTTGCTAAAGAGTTGGGCGGTGATGTTTTGTCCATTAATGACGAGCAATATGAAGATTTGGCACTTGGCAGGTTAATGGATGAAGTAAAAACCGTTGAAAATGTTAGCAGAGACATAGTTTTTGAAAAGCTCACTAATGAATGTTGAATTCGATAAATCTTTTCTGAAAAGTCTTGGAAAAGCCAAAGACAAAAATATCCTTAGGAAGATTGAAGACGCTATTATTAACTGTGAGTCAGTAAATAGCCTTGATGAAATTAAAAACTTGAAGAAGCTTTCCGGATTTAAAAATTATTATCGGATAAAAATCGGGGTTTATAGAATTGGTTTTGAATTGATTGATAAGAACACATTACGTTTTATAATATTTACCCATCGCAAAGACATTTATAAAAAATTTCCATAGTAATGGCAGCATTTAATTACAACGATATTGGTCTGAAAGACTATAAAGAGGTTTGGGATCTGCAGGAGCAGATTCTCGCAGAAATAATTGCGGAAAAGCGGGAGTCAAAAAAACCGTCGTCCAAAAACCGGTTTATTCTGGTGGAACATCCGCATGTTTATACGTTGGGCAAAAGCGGCGACGAAAAAAACCTGCTGGCACACGACGATTTTCTGAAGAAAATTGAAGCCACTTTTTATAAAATTAACCGCGGTGGCGACATTACCTATCACGGGCCCGGGCAAATTGTGGGCTATCCCATCATCGATCTGGAATATTACAAAATTGGCGTGCGCGAATACATTGAGAAAATGGAGGATGCCATTATTGCCACCATCGCTGAATACGGGCTGAAAGGTGGCCGGAAGGAAGGCGCTACCGGCGTCTGGCTCGATTTTGACCACCCTTCCCGTGCCCGGAAAATATGTGCCATTGGCGTTCGCGTGAGTCGCTATGTAACCATGCACGGATTCGCACTAAATGTAAATACTGACATGCGTTATTTCAGTTACATCAACCCTTGCGGACTGACTTTCGGCGTTACTTCCATTCAGCAGGAGCTGGGAAAAGAAGTTCCGATGGCAGAAGTGAAGGAGATTTTGAAAGAGAAGTTTAACAAGTTGTATTAATAATCTGAGATTAGCGATTCGTAAGGTATCTTGAGTTTATTGTGTAGATTACGAATCATATTGAGATTTAATTTTCTTTTTTTATTTAGAATTTCAGAAACTCTGCTTTTGTATCCAATAATATCAGATAAATCTTTTTGAGTCATCCCCATCTGCTCCATCCTGAATTTTATAGCCTCTATTGGATCTGGTGGATCGATAGGGAAATGTTCATCCTCAAATTTTTCGATTAAAATGGATAAAACTTCCGCTTCATCACCTTCCCTGGAATCAACCGGAGCATGGAAAATCTTTTCAAGCCTTTCCAAAGATTTATAATATTGTTCTTCTGTTTTAATTGCTTTTATTGTCATTTTTTAAATTTTGTCTGCATCAATTTTATCATACTCAGTGTGAGTTCCAATGAACCTTATAAACACCCATTCTCTTTCATAGTTTATGTCAACGATTAGTCGATACTTGTTTCCCACAATATTAAAAACAACACGACCATTTTTTAAAATACTTGCTTTGGCGTATTCTTTTTTTATTTGATTCGGGTTCTTCCATTTTGCCTTTGACGCTTCTTTATACCAGGTTTTTAATTGTTCCTCAGAATCAGAATATTTTTCCCAAAAATCGCGAAGTATTTTTTTTGCGATTACTCTCATTTCGCTGGATTTTGAAACAAAGATAAATAAAAGATACCAATTTGGTAACCTTGTTTGATATTATTTTTGAATGTGTCTGGGTCACTAATCAAATACTTTATTTTTTAGAAAGCAAATTTTATCTTTTATCGGGCATCAATGGGAATTCCGCTTTCGTTTGAATATATTTACACATCCTTTTGATTGGAACAGAAAATTAATTCACCTGCCAACAGGCAGAAAAAATTCAGTT
>CAZCPH010000225.1:0-5165 GCA_964500105.1 uncultured Mariniphaga sp.
AATTTGTTTTCAAGGATTCCTGCTCCTGTTGTAATATAGTTTAGCTGGTATTCCTGCAATTCGCGCCCCTGTTCCCAGGTAAAATAGTAGCCGCTGGGATGCTCCTTCGGCGGATATTCGGTTTCAGCAGGAATGGTTAAAGAACCTGCCGTGTTCAGATATATTCCCCAGGCCACATCTTCGTTTGCAGTAGTTAGATACTTAAAAAATGGTTTCATTACAGTGTGTCAAAAAATACAAATAACAGCACATTTTGTGTATTGAAATTTATGCATAAATGCTCTATTTTTATCTCCAAAGTTAAATATAATTATTGCGGAAATAAATCAAACTAAAAAGAACAAAAAATGCAAGTTATTCTGGGAATTCTATTTCACTCGCTTGGTGGTGGAGCATCAGGTAGTTGGTACATGCCTTATAACTGGGTGAAAAAATGGCGATGGGAAATTTATTGGATAACAGGAGGAATTTTTTCCTGGTTTATTATGCCGTTTCTGGCGGTGGTTTTAACTATTCCCGACTGGCAAGGGATTTTACAGGTAACAGACGGGGGCGTTCTCCGGAATACCTATATTATGGGCTTGTTATGGGGAATTGGCGGCTTAACTTACGGGCTGGCCATTCGATACCTCGGAATGTCGCTCGGTAATTCTGTTCTTTTGGGCATCACTTCTGTTGTAGGTTCTCTCGGTTTACCCGTGTTGCGCGACATCTCATTTTTCTCCGGAATAATCCCCGAGGGGCTTTCGTTTTCCGGACTGGTTGGTAGTGCCGGCGGCCTGATTATTATCCTTGGCATCGCCATCCTTTTAGCCGGAATTATTCTAAGCGGATGGGCCGGAATCAGAAAAGACAAGGAAATAGGGAATGTTAAAGAAGGTGTAAACAGTGAATTCAAATTGACAAAAGGTTTGATTATTGCCATTATTTCGGGGGTGCTGAGCGCTTTTTTTAGTTTTGGTATTGATACAGGCAAAGACATGGCTTTGGCTGCCCGGTCGCTGGCAATCGAACAAAATTACCCTTTTCTGGATGATGCCGGCGCAGGAATTAAATACCTTTTTGAAAACAACATCACCTTTTTTGTCATTTTATGGGGCGGTTTAACCACCAACGTTATTTGGACCACAGGCCTGATATTGAAAAACAGGACAAGCGGAGACTTTGTGAATAAAAATACTCCATTGCTGCGAAATTATCTGTTTTGCGCTTTGGCAGGTACTACCTGGTTTCTGCAATTCTTTTTTTACGGAATGGGCGAAACCAAAATAGGCAACGGCGCCAGTTCCTGGACGCTGCACATGGCCACTATAATTCTGACTGCAAATCTCTGGGGTTTTTACCGAAAAGAGTGGAAAGATGTGTCAAAGAGAACGTATAACACGATATTGTTGGGTATTGGGGCCATATTGCTTTCGGTTATCGTAATTGGCGTGGCCAAATGGTTGTATCCAGAACTTAATGCTTTAGGTTAATGAAACGGATGGCTTTTAAAATGCACCTGAATCCGGGGCAAAAGGACGAATACAAAAAACGGCACAACGAAATCTGGCCGGAATTGAAAAAGCTTTTGAAGGAATCCGGTGTCAGTGAATACTCCATTTTTCTCGATGAAGAAACAAACACCCTGTTTGCTTTTCAGAAAGTAAGCGGCGACGGTGGTTCGCAGGATTTGGGGCAGACTGAAATGGTGAAAAAGTGGTGGAAATTTATGGCCGATATCATGGAAACAAACCCCGATAATTCTCCGGTATCTGTGCCATTGGAAGAGGTTTTTTATTTGGAATAAAATAGTTTTAACTAAAACAATACAATTATGAAACGTATCATTCATTGGGTAAAATGTTTAACTGTTGGTTTAGTAATCAGCAGTTTGGGTTTTTCTGTTTCCGGAAATACCTGGATAAACGAACTGGTTTGCGAGTACCACACCAATCCGGTAGGAATCGATGTGCAAAAACCACGCTTAAGCTGGAAGATTTTTTCTGACCAGCAAAAAGTAATGCAGACAGCTTATGAAATCAGAGTAGCCGATTCGCCGGCAAATCTGAACCGGAAAAACCGGCTGATCTGGGAATCGGGGAAAGTAGAAAGTGGCCAGTCGGTTAACGTGGAATACAGCGGGCCTGACCTTGAGCCAATGCAGCGCGTTTACTGGCAGGTGCGCGTTTGGGACAATCAAAACAAGGCGACTAAATGGAGTGAACCTGCATACTGGGAAATGGGAATTCTGAAACCTGAACTCTGGACTGCTTCGTGGATTACCATGGAAAATGAGAAAGAGATGGAAGGCTCGAAACCCAGCCATTTTTTGCGAAAGGAATTTTCTGCTCCCAAAAGCGTAAAATCGGCAAGGGTATATGTTTCGGCTTTGGGTTTATATGAACTTTATCTGAACGGTGAAAAAGTAGGCGACGAACTGTTTACGCCCGGCTGGACCAGCTACAAAAACCGGATTCAGTATCAGACATATGATGTTACTTCCATGTTAAAGGCTGAAAATACGCTCGGTGCTATTTTGGGTGACGGCTGGTATCGCGGGAATATCGGGTTCAGAAATCAACGCAACTATTATGGTGACAAACTTGCACTTATTGCACAGCTTCAGATTACTTATTCTGACGGTTCGACCGAAATTATCGGCACAGATGAAAGCTGGAAAGCAACCACCGGGCCAATCATTTTTTCAGATATTTATAATGGCGAAACCTACGATGCTCGACTGGAAATGCCGGGCTGGGCGACTGCTTCTTTTGACGACAGCAGCTGGGGAAAAGTGGCGAAACTGAATCATTCGAAAGACCTTCTGATTGCACCGCAGGGAGTGCCGGTTAAAGCTGTAGAAGAAATTTCACCCATCGAAATAATTACCACACCAAAAGGTGAAACGGTTTTCGATATGGGCCAGAATATGGTTGGCTGGGTGCGGTTAAAAGTAAAAGGCAACAGAGGCGATGCGGTTACGTTAAAATTTGCCGAAGTTCTGGATAAAGAAGGCAATTTTTACATCGAAAACCTGCGTGCAGCCAAAGCAACCGACGTGTATATTTTGAAAGGAGACGGTGAAGAAATTTATGAGCCCAGGTTTACATTTCATGGTTTCAGGTTTGTAAAAATTGAAGATTATCCGGGAACACCCTCTTTGGATGATATCACCGGAGTGGTGATTTATTCCGATATGGAGCCCTCCGGAACTTTTGTTAGCTCAGAGCCACTCATTAATCAGTTGCAGCACAACATACAGTGGGGACAAAAAGGGAATTTCCTGGATGTACCGACCGATTGTCCGCAACGCGATGAACGATTGGGTTGGACCGGCGATGCCCAGGTATTTGCACCAACAGCCGCATTCAATTTTAATGTGGCTCCGTTTTATACCAAATGGATGAAAGATGTTGCTGCCGATCAGGGACCTGACGGGAAGGTGAATCATGTAGTGCCCGATGTGCTGAATGGCGCCGGCGGATCAACTGCCTGGGCTGATGCAGCCATAATTGTTCCGTGGCAAACGTACCTGGCTTACGGCGATAAACGCATCCTGGAAGTGCAGTACCCCAGCATGAAAGCCTGGGTAGAATACATGAAAAACAGGGCCGGCGAAGATTACCTCTGGATTGGGGATACGCATTACGGCGACTGGCTGGCTTTTGCAACCACCCGTTCCGATTATCCGGGTGCAACTACCGAAAAAGATTTGATAGCAACGGCCTATTTTTCATACTCCAGCGGACTGCTGGCGAAAATTGCAGGAATTTTGGAAAAACCGGGTGATGTTGCAAAATACAAACAGCTTTCTGAGAATGTGAGAAATGCCTTTGTAAACGAGTTTGTTACCCCTGCAGGGCGATTGGTTTCGCATACACAAACTGCATATTCACTAGCGTTGGCTTTCAACCTGCTTCCCGAAAATCTGGTGCCAAAAGCAGCTGAATTTTTAGCCGGCGATGTGGATAAGTTCAAACACCTGACCACCGGTTTTGTGGGAACTCCGCTGCTTTGCAAAACACTTTCAGATCATGGGTACGAAGACCTTGCGTTTATGCTTTTGAACCGGAAAGATTATCCGTCATGGCTTTATCCTGTTACTCAGGGAGCCACTACAATTTGGGAACGCTGGGATGGCCAGAAACCCGACGGTTCTTTCCAGAATGAGGGAATGAACAGTTTTAACCATTATGCCTACGGCGCTATCGGCGAGTGGCTTTACACCTACGTCGCCGGCATTCAAATCGATGCGGAAAATCCCGGGTATAAACATTTTTTCCTTTCACCGCATCCTGGTGGCGGCCTTACGCAAGCAAAGGCAGTTTACGAATCAATGTACGGAGAAATTAAATCAGACTGGAGAATAGAAGGAAACCAGATGATCTATGATGTGAGCATTCCGGCAAATACATCTGCCACCATAACACTTCCTTCGGCTTCCCTGAATGAAGTTTTAAGGGACGGTGCTCCGTTAAAAAGTGTTTCAGAAAATTTCAGGCAAAATGAAGAAAGTGTGACATTAAAGCTGGGTTCGGGTAACTACAGGTTCAGCTACCCGATGTAATGTAAATCGAAATCAAATTAGAAAGATTATGAATACAACAAATATTGAAAAAGCGTATCAACTGGCTAAGGAACAGTATGCTGCTATTGGCGTGGATACTGAAAAAGTCGTTGAACGAATGAAAGAGGTGGTAATCAGCCTGCATTGCTGGCAAACCGACGATGTGGGTGGTTTTGAAACTCCTGATGCAACATTGTCGGGAGGTGGAATTCAGTCAACCGGTAATTACCCGGGCAAAGCGAAAACCATTGAACAAATGCGTGCCGATCTGGAAAAAGTGATGCAACTGTTGCCCGGAAAACAGCGATTGAATTTGCATGCCAGCTATGGCGAGTTTGGTGGCGAAAAGGTTGACCGCAATGAAATAGAAGTGAAGCATTTTCAGGGATGGATAGACTGGGCCAAAGCACAGGGAATCGGTCTTGATTTTAACGGAACTTATTTTTCGCATCCGAAGGCTGACAGTGGTTTTACACTCTCGTCCAAAGATGAAGGGATTCGACAATTTTGGCTGGAACACATGAAACGCTGCCGTGAAATTGGTGCGGAAATGGGCAAACAACTGGGAACACCGTGTGTGCACAACACCTGGATTCACGATGGTTCGAAAGATGTT
>CAZCPH010000225.1:5175-5492 GCA_964500105.1 uncultured Mariniphaga sp.
ATGACTGTTGGCTCGCACGATTTTTACCTGGGTTATGCCATTAAAAACAACAAGCTGATTTGTCTCGATAACGGCCATTTTCACCCGACTGAACAGGTGGGTGACAAAATTTCGTCGTGCCTGCAATTTGTAGATGAGGTGCTGCTGCACGTTACCCGCCCGGTACGCTGGGATTCCGACCATGTGGTGACTTTAAACGATGAAGTTCAGCTTATTGCTTCGGAAATTACACGCAACAACTTTTTTAATCGTGTAAATGTTGGTCTCGACTTTTTCGATGGTTCCATCAACCGGATTGGCGCTTATGTGATTGGTAC
>CAZCPH010000226.1:0-5490 GCA_964500105.1 uncultured Mariniphaga sp.
ACTGGTTTACGAATACTGGTGGATCGACCTTCAGCAGGCAGCCAAACGTTCAAACAGCTACAATTTTGAAACCCAGCGGTACGAAGGAAACGTTTACGACAGCCAGGGTGAACTGAGGCCCATTGAAAACCGGTCGGCATTTATTATGAACGACCAGGTGCACGTTTACCCCGATACACTTGCATGGATCAGAGACTTCACCTATTCCTACAACGAACCCTGGGCAACCCGTTATTTCTGGCATCCCGGATTCGACGAATACCCTGTTGTTGGCGTTACCTGGAAACAAGCCATGGCATTTTGCAACTGGAGAACAAAAATCCAGTCTGATTATCTGACATCGAAAAGACAAGCAACCATGCAGGCCTACCGGTTACCAACCGAAGTGGAATGGGAATATGCTGCACGCGGTGGAAAAGACTTCTCCATGTATCCGTGGGGCGGTTACTACGCCCGCGATGAAGACGGCGTATTTCTGGCCAACTTTAAGCCGTTGCGCGGAAACTATGTGGAAGACGGAGGAATCTCATCTATGAAAGTAGGCAGTTATGAACCCAACGAATACGGAATTTACGACATGTCGGGTAACGTGGCTGAATGGACAGAAACTGCATACGATGAAGCCGGCTACAGCTATTTCAGCGACTTAAACCCAACATTTACATACAATGCACGTCCAGATGACCCGCCCGTGATGAAACGTAAAGTTATTCGTGGTGGTTCGTGGAAAGATATTGCCTACTTTACACAGGTATCAACCCGTAGCTTCGAATACCAGGATTCAACCAAATCATTTATCGGTTTCCGGTGTGTTCGTTCTACTTTTGGCGAAGAATTTAATTAACAGTTACTAAATCTTTTTACCACAAATAATGAATATTGGAGAAATTTTTAAAACAAAGCGCTGGAAAACCTTTATGGGATATGTGTACGGATGGGGTGCTTCCGTAGTAATGATCGGAGCATTGTTCAAACTCCAGCACTGGCAGTATTCAGGTCTTTTGCTTACCATTGGTTTGGTAACTGAAGCTTTCATTTTCTTTTTATCGGCATTTGAACCGCCTCTTGAAATGCCCGAATGGTCGAAAGTCTATCCGGAATTGCGCGACGATTACGAAATGATGGAGCTGGAAGAATACGGTAAGAAGGGGAAAAATGGTTTCGACCAGTTACTCTCATCGACAGAACTTTCACCCGATTTACTTACAAAAGTCGGAAAAAGCCTGAACGACTTAACCAACGCAGCACAAGGTATCAGCGATATTTCAACCGCTACATTGGCTACCGATATGTATGTGAAAAACCTCAGTTCGGCTTCCGAATCGATGAACTCATTTGCTGAAATCAACAAACGGGCCAACGAATCGGTAAATGCCTCTGTGGAAAAGCTGGTCCATTCCTATTCAACCGCTTCGCAACACCTTTCAGAAACCGGAAAAACAGCCATTGACAAACTGCACAACAGCAGTGAAGATTTTTCAACAAAACTGGCAGAAACAGGAAAAAAACTGTCGGAAACCTTTAATGGCGCTGCCAGCTCGTTTACAACCGAACTGAACACTGTTGGAGCAAGTTCCAAAACCTATGCCCAGAACCTTGAAAAACTGAATCTGAATATTCAGGCACTTAACGAAAGTTTTGAGCACCAGCTGAAAGGAACCAAATTACAGTTTGAAGCAGGCCGGAAATTCAGTCAGGATATTTCCCAGATGAATGAAATTCTGGCGTCATCAGTTTCTGAACTGAAAAAATATAAGGAAAACGCTGAGCAACTGAACAAACAACTGGAAGCACTGAATACCATTTACGGAAATATGTTGGGTGCGCTGAGTTACAAAAAGTAATTAATTGAAGTAACGAAATTATGGGCTCAAAAAATTGTCCGGAAACACCGCGGCAAAAAATGATAAACATGATGTACATTGTTCTCACCGCAATGTTGGCTTTAAACGTTGCGGCAGAGGTGCTTGAAGCATTTAAGGTGGTCGACATCAGCCTGCTTCAGACGCTTGAGACAGTGGACATGAAGAATGCTCAGGTTTATGCCCGTTTCGAACAGGCTTTTGCCGAAAACGAAACAAGGGTTGGAAGCTGGAAAGAAAAGGCTGACATGGTGAAATCACAAACAGATAGCTTAATTGCGTATATCGGAACCATCAAAAAAGAGATGGTTTTACGATCCGGAGCATCTGCCGTTACCAGCGAAGAGCCTCTATTATCCGATCAGTTTTTTCTGGCCACAAACGAAGGAGATACACTTCGAATTTCAAAACCGGATGATCTGAATGCACCTTCAGAATTTATGATTACTCAAAAACATGCCACCGAACTTAAAGAGGCAATTGAAACATACCGTGCTTCATTGGTTTCGCTTATTGATGATAACGACGAAAGTTTAAAAAACACCATTGAAAGTGGCCTCGATACTTCCGATCCGCCTGTAAACCTGAGGGAAGGCGGCGAAAACAAGTCTTGGGAAACGGAACGTTTTTTAGACAAGCCGCTGGTTGCAGTGTTGGCATTATTGTCAAAAATTCAAATCGACGTTAAAAATTCCGAGGCAAACCTGATCAATTATCTGTACTCACAAATAGATGCCGGTTCATTTTTATTCAACAAGCTGGGTGCCAGGGTTATTCCCAATTCAAGCGTGGTGTTGCAGGGCGATGAATATATAGCAGAGGTTTTTCTGGCCGCTGAAGACACAACACAGCAACCGGAAATTCTGATAAATAACCGTCCGGCTGAGGTGAAGGACGGAAAAGCCACTTACAGAATTAAGACCACGGAGCCTGGTGTTTTCAGCTGGAGCGGACTGATCCGTTACAAAACACCATCCGGAGTAATCAGAAATTATCCGTTTCAACAAAATTACCAGGTAACCCAACCCAGTGTTACCATGTCAGCAACCCGCATGAACGTATTCTACCGTGGGTTGGACAATCCCTTCGATGTAAGTGGTGCAGGACTTCCACAGGAAGACCTTGAAGTTACCATGACCAACGGAACTGTTCAGAAGCGTGGCAATGCGTTTATCGTCAAACCCAGTGAACTGGATGAACAGGGCCGCAGAACTACGGTTACTGTTCATGCCAATATTGGAGGAGAACGCAGGTTGCTGGGAACGTCAAACTGGCGGGTAAAAAGGGTTCCCGACCCGGTTGCCCAGGTTGCCGGACAAGGCGGTGGAAACATTCGTAAAGAACGGTTGCTTGTTGAAGATGGAGTGATGGCTGTACTCGAAGATTTCGACTTCGACTTCAAATACACCATTACGCAGTTCAGGGTAGAAATTCCGGCTGCAGGCGGTTATGTAAACTTTTTCGAAAGCAACTCCAACCGGTTTACAGCAGAACAAAAAGATCAGTTCAGACGACTCAATCCTAACAATATAATTTACATTTCGAATATTAAAGCAGTTGGTGACGATGGCACAACACGCGATCTTGATCCAATTCCGTTAAAAATACAATAAAAATGAGGAAGTTAATTGCTAAAATAGGAATTCTGGTTTTTGCGCTTGCGCTGGTGGGAAAAAGTGCGGATGCTCAAATTATTAACGGAGCTTTCCAGCGGTCTGACATGTCGCAGAAAAAACCAATGCCCCTGCCAACAGTTAGAGAAGCAGATGTTTTCTGGTGGAAACAAATCTGGCGAATTATCGATTTAAGGGAAAAAATGAATCTTCCGTTGTACTATCCAACCACTGAAATGGATGGAAGGTTAAATCTGATCAATCTCCTTCTGGAAGGCATTGAAAACGGACAAATAACACCGTACGACGCCCGGCTCGATGACGATTTCAAAGTACCCATGACCTACGAACAGGTTCAGGAAGCGTTTGGTGCCGAAGAATCGACAGAAGAAACAATCGACTTCGACACCGGTGAGCGCAAAACAGTTACCATTCAGGGAGAAATCAGACCCGGCGAAATCAAACAATATATGATTAAGGAAGAGTGGTATTTCGACAAACAATCATCCACACTCAATGTCAGAATTGTTGGGATTTGCCCCATCAGGGAATTTTCCCGCGAAATTGAAGCAACAAATCAGGTTCAGCGCCAGAAAGTATTTTGGGTTTATTACCCCGAGGTTCGCGATCTTCTGGCTACAAACCTGGTGTTAAACCCATACAATCAGGCCATGTCCATGTCGTTCGACGACCTGTTTATCAAAAGATTCTTCAACAGTTATGTGGTAAAAGAATCGAATGTTTACAACAACCGCGACATTAGTGCTTACTTAAGCGGTAAAGAGGCTATGCTGGAATCAAAACGAATTGAACACGAGATTTTTAATTTCGAACAGGATCTTTGGGAATATTAAAATGAATGAGAAAAGCAACAATCTATATAATTTTGATGGCAGGGTTGCTTTCGCATTCGTGCAAAAACGAAATTGTGCAATATCTTCCCGGAGGGGAACGAAAATCGAACAACTGGTTTGAGCCTTCGCCATTTGGAATGGTACATATTCCGCGAGGCTCTTATGTGATTGGCCCCTCTGATGATGAGGTGAAAACATTCGGCGAAAAATCGAGAAGAGTGTCGGTTGAAGCTTTCTGGATGGATGACACCGAAATTACCAACAACGAATACCGTCAATTTGTGTATTGGGTGCGCGACTCCATTGCCCGGAAGATGCTGGGGCAAACCTATCCCGAATATCTCATCACTGAAAACAGAAACGGAGTTCCGCTGGATGTGCCGGTTATTAACTGGACTGAAAAAATTAACTGGCGCGATCCGGATTACCAAATGGCCATGGATGAATTGTATGTCCCTGAAGAAGAACGGTATGCCTTCAGCAAAGAGATTGATACCCGTAAACTTATTTACGAATACCAATGGGTGGATTACAAGCAGGCGGCTGAGCGAAAAAACAGCTACAATTTTGAATTGAAACGCTACGAAGGTTCAGTGGTAAACCAGCAGGGAGAAATCGTTCAGGTATCCAACAGAAGCGATTTTCTGATGCGGGAAATGGTGCCCGTTTATCCTGACACATTGAGCTGGATACGGGATTTTACTTACACCTACAACGAACCCTTTACCCTGAAATATTTTTCGCACGTTGCATTCGACGATTATCCGGTTGTTGGAATTACATGGAAACAGGCGAGGGCATTTTGCGACTGGCGCACAAAAATTCAGGAAGAGTTCTCCGGCAGACTGAGAGAAGCACCGGCGCACAGTTACCGGCTTCCGACTGAAACGGAATGGGAACTTGCCGCGCGCGGCGGGCTTAACAGCACTGTTTATCCCTGGGGTAGCTATTACACAAGAAGCGATAAAGGCTGCTTTGTCGCCAACTTTAAACCCCTGCGCGGAAATTACGTTTCCGACAGTCCTTCCACAACTGTTGCGATGAAAACAGGCCAGTTTGATCCCAATAACTTTGGGTTGTACGATATGGCCGGAAATGTGGCAGAATGGACCAGCAGTGCATATTACGAAGCAGCCTATGACGTTGTCAGCGACCTGAACC
>CAZCPH010000227.1:0-5470 GCA_964500105.1 uncultured Mariniphaga sp.
ACCGGTTGGGTGTGAATGCAGAAATCACTGGCAACCCGGAGAAAATCAGAAATGCCGACAAAGTGATTTTCCCCGGTGTGGGGGAAGCCAGCACCACCATGAATTACCTGCGCAGGCACAAACTCGACGAACTGATTATTTCGCTCAAACAACCAGTACTGGGCATTTGTCTGGGATTGCAACTCATGTGTTCGCACTCCGAAGAAGGCGACACGAAATGCCTCGGAATATTCGACGAAAAAGTAAAACGTTTCTTTCCAAAACCCGGAAAAGAATACATAACAAAAGTGCCTCACATGGGGTGGAATGCCATAACCAACCTGAAAAGCGGATTGTTTTCGCCCGACCTTGAAAATGAATATGTTTATTTTGTACACTCCTTTTTTGCGGGGTTGGGCGAACACACGGCTGCAACCTGCAATTACATTGAACCATTTAGTGCAGCTTTACAGAAAAAAAATTTTTATGCGACCCAGTTTCATCCCGAAAAAAGCGGAAAAATCGGAGCAGCTATTTTGCAAAACTTTTTGAAAATTTAAACGTTAAACCAAATCATGGATAGACTAACGATAATAAAAGTTGGCGGAAAAGTGGTGGAAGATGCCGAATCGCTGAACGCCTTGCTGGACCAGTTTATTAAATTTTCCGGAAATAAAATTCTGGTGCATGGTGGTGGAAGCACTGCCACAGAAATTGCAACAAAGCTGGGCATCGAAACCGAAATGGTAGAAGGACGCCGAATCACCGGGAAGTCAATGCTCGATGTGGTAACCATGGTTTACGGCGGTCTGGTCAACAAAAAAATTGTGGCCGGACTACAGGCTCGCAGCTGCAATGCCATAGGGCTTACCGGTGCCGATTTAAATCTAATCAGCGCCAGAAAAAGGCCTGTGCAGGAAATCGACTACGGTTTTGTTGGCGACATAGTAGACGTAAACAGCCGTGAATTGCGCCTGCTTCTTGCAGAAAATGTAGTGCCTGTTGTTGCTCCGCTAACACACGATGGACAAGGGCAGCTTTTAAACACCAATGCCGATACCATTGCCGCATCACTGGCCTCAGAAATGGCAAATTATTTCAGTGCTTATCTGTTCTATTGTTTCGAGAAAAAAGGAGTTCTGATGAATCCTGACGATGAAAACTCCGTTATTCCCGAAATGGACACCACACTTTTTCAGCAATATCAACGGGAAGGCGTAATCAATTCGGGCATGATACCCAAACTTGAAAACGGATTTCGTGCAAAAAGGAACGGTGTAAAAGAAGTGCTCATTACAAATTCTGAAAACATGGCCAATGGAAGAGGAACGCGGTTGATTCTCTAGAAAACTGTTACTGAAAAAAACATCCGAAAATTTAACTTCCCGAAAAAAAATATACCTTTGTGGAAATTGCACATTCAAGGTGTAATACGAATAAATTATTTAACACAGAAAAAAGTAAATGGGAAGATCTCAGGAATCATTTAACAAAAAAGAAGTACGTAATAAGAAAGAAAAAAAACGGAAAGAAAAAGAGAAAAAACGCCAGGCGCGTAAAGAAAACAAAAGCGGTCTTGACGATATGATTGCTTACGTTGACGAACATGGTAACATAACAGACACACCACCGGATCCGGATCAAAAAGAAGAAATCAATGTTGAAGATATTCAGATAAGTGTGCCCCGCGGCCCGCTCGAAGAAGTGGATCCCATCCGCAAAGGGACAGTTACCTATTTCAATGCATCAAAAGGATTTGGATTTATCACGGACCAGCAAACAAGAGAAAGCATTTTTGTGCACATTAACAACACACTGGAAGAAATTCGTGAAGGAAACCTCGTAAGTTTCGAGGTGGAAAAAGGACAAAAAGGGCCGGTAGCAGTTAAAGTACAGGTGGTTCGGTAGTTTTGGATTTTCACATTATTTTCCCAGATGTCTGACAATATTGATTACAATTGTCAGAACTATGCTTATAACAATCATTGAAGTTATTGGGAAAAATACTTTGCTGTTTTCCTTTTCTATGCGGATATCGCCCGGTAGTTTTCCAAACCAGGAAAAAAGCGAGGGAGCGAGGTAAATTAACACCCCTATCAGAATTAAAATTAGTCCAGAAATAATAAACCAACGGGCCATAGCAAAACTATTTTATTTATCAGCGGTGTTACCACCACGCAAATTGTTAATCCATTTCCAAATTCTGCTGAAATGCGAACCTTCCCAGTAAATTTTTCCGCAGTCGGCACATTGCCAGAATTCATCATAGTAATTCAAAGTATCTTCAGGTAACAGACTTGTTAATTCCGACCTGGATACTTCTTCCAGCTCACCATTGCAGCTGGAGCAGCGGGAAAAAGGCCGGAAAGAATTTTGAAGTTGAAACCGCTCAATCACTTCGGGCAACTGCTTTTTAGGGTCATCATTCCGGATAAAGTAGCCGTGTGTTACTGCATTCTGCTTCAAAATACCCTTGTCGCGGGTAAGAATAATCCGCTTCTCATCCAGGGAAATTTCGATAATTTTATCGTCTTCGAAATCGTTTCGAAAAAGCGTGTCGAAACCCAGCAAACGAAGTTTCTGAGCCAGTTTTCCCAGGTTAACGTCCACCACAAACCGGTTTTCCCGTAAAGGTTCTGGCCTGAGTTTTACCACCGGCGAAATATCCAGCGATTCAAACTTTGGATAAACAGAAATTTCCTCTCCGCCCTGCAACTGGTAATCAAAGTCTACCGACTCGCCGTTCACTAAAATCAAATCCACCTCACCATGCGGAACCCCAATTGCCTGAATGGTATTTCTAATGGCTGGCCGACCTTTAAACGCATACTCAAAGGCCTGCTTTCGCAATCCTTCAGGCAAGTGATCGTTCAGTTCTTCGTAAAAACGAAACTGCACTTTCCTCACGACAGGGGAATGATCTATACTACTATTTACTTCCCTGTCTGAATTCATATTTTTATAAAAAAAGAAATCTAGCGAACCAAGGAGATCTTAGTGCTTTCGAGATAAAGCGTATCAGGACAAAAATCAGCTTCATTATTCCATTGTACAGAACCATCTATAACATGGACAGAATTAAACATTTCCGGATTTTGTAATTCCCTGAATATTCCTTTGGTTAAATAAGGTTTCACATCAAAAATTTTCACCTCTTTATTATTAAACTCCAGCCATAATCTGAAGTCCTTAATAGGTTTCACATATTTAACTCGACGGCTCATGTTTACTCATTTAATCCTTCAATTTTAAAAACCTGTCCATCACTTTTAGCCAATTCCCAGTTAGCCATCAACTCCTCTTTATGAATTTCTATCTATGCCTGAACAAATTTCATTTAATAGAAGGCAGACTACCTTCTAAAACATGACCTTCAGGAATTTCAATCACTGCTTCATTTTCCTGGTATTTCGCATGAATATGAGCAAAATTATGCATTTTATCATCAAAATAATACATATAAATTACTATTCCATAAAACATTGAAATTGCAGGCATAACTTTTCACTTACTATTCATGCTAACAAAAATAGCCATTTTATTTGAAACAAAATTAGCCGCTATTCTTACAAATTTTGCCTTATCTTTGCTTTTTGTTGAAAAAGACTATGACAGAAAAACCTTTAATATTAGTAACAAACGACGACGGCATTCACGCAAAAGGCCTCCGCGAGCTGGTGGAAGTAATGCAGTTTTTTGGTGAAGTAGTGGTGATATCTTCCGAAGTTTCCATGTCGGGAAAAGCGTGTGGCATTACTGTTGACCAGCCACTTCGGGCAATTCCGGTAGAAAAAATCCACGGTGTACCCACCTGGAAAAGTAATGGCACACCGGTTGACAGTGTAAAACTGAGTTTCAACAACCTGTTCGAGCGCACACCCGACTATGTGGTTTCAGGTATTAACCACGGAGCCAACTCATCCATAAGCGTAATTTACAGCGGAACCATGGGCGCTGCCATTGAAGGCAGTTTGCATGGTGTTCCATCGCTGGGCTTTTCGCTCGACGATTTCAGTTCGGATGCAGATTTTTCAAAAGCAAAAATTATTGCAGCCAAAGTTTTTCAAAGTGTGCTCGACAATGGTCTGCCGCCGTTTACCTGCCTTAACGTGAACATTCCCAAAGGAAAACCCAAAGGGATAAAAGTGTGCAGGCAAACCCACGGAAAATGGATGGAAGAGTTCGAAAAGCGCACCGATCCGCATGGGCGTGAATACCACTGGCTTTCGGGCTATTTTAAAAATTTCGAGGAAGGTTCTCCGGAAACTGACATCGATGCATTGCAAAACAATTTTGTGGCAATCGTTCCGGTTACGGTTGACATGACCTGCTACAAAACCCTTGAAGAACTCAAAACCTGGACGTTTTGAACCGCCAAAAAAGAAGAAAACCACTCGACTCGCCGGCAATCGGATTTCTGGCGGGTTTTCTGGTGCCGGTATTGGTATTTTTTGCGGTTTACTGGTTTGGTGAAAAGGGTGTTCCGTTTGATAATTACGTAAAAAACTTATGGCACTTGCAGGCGTTGGTTAAACTCGGCAGTTTGTGTGTTTTCGCCAACTTGCTTGTTTTTATGGGATTTATTCGTTTAAAATACGATCAGTCGGCCCGGGGCGTTCTGGGTGCAACCATTTTATACGCTTTGGCCGTACTCATTTCAAGAGCATTTTAAGATGAAGTATTACCTGATAGCCGGAGAAGCATCGGGCGATTTACACGGTTCGAACCTGATGCGTGAATTAAAGCAAGCCGACCTGGACGCACAGTTCCGGTATTTCGGCGGCGACCTGATGCAAAATGAAGGTGGAACGCTGGTGAAACACTACCGCGAAATGGCGTTTATGGGCATTGTAAATGTGGTATTGAATCTGAAAACCATTGGCAGAAACATGAAAATCTGCCAAAAAGATATGTTGGAATTTCAGCCCGATGTGGTTATCTTAATTGATTATCCGGGATTTAACCTGCGAATGGCCGAATTTGCCAAACAGCATAACATTCGTGTATTCTACTACATTTCACCCAAAGTATGGGCGTGGAAAGAATACCGGATAAAAAGAATAAAAGCTTTTGTAGATGAACTGTTTACCATCCTTCCGTTTGAAACGGGATATTTCAAAAAACACAACATCGATGTAAATTATGTGGGAAATCCGCTAATGGATTCCATCACTACTTTTCGGGAAAAAGCACTTTCAAAAGAGGAATTCATCGATAAAAACAACCTGGATGACCGGCCCATTGTTGCGTTACTTTCCGGTAGCCGGAAACAGGAAATCAAAAACACCCTGCCCATTATGAAAAAAGCCGCCGCCTGTTACCCCGAGTTTCAGTTTGTGGTGGCTGGTGTTTCAACGGTTGACCAAAAAATTTACGACAAAATACTGGAAAGCTTTCCCGTTCCGGTAATTTACAACCAAACCTACGATTTACTGAACAATGCATATGCTGCACTCGTGGCGTCGGGAACCGCCACACTTGAAACGGCGCT
>CAZCPH010000228.1:0-5463 GCA_964500105.1 uncultured Mariniphaga sp.
ATTACCGGTTTTGCTTTGTCAACTGTTGTGAACGAAGAAGTTGCTTTCTTTACCATGATTTTCTTTTTTGGAGGTGTTGCGTTAATCGCTGCACATTTTGTAACCAGAAAATTGGCAAATAAAGAATGAAGTATTTCTACAGGAGCAAGAAAACGGAGCTGAACAATTAACTCCGTTTTTTTTATTTACAATGGGCATCAATAACCTTTTGAATGGCCTGGCTGCAGACCGGGCAAAACTTTTTGGCCTGATTGCTTTTCATGCGGCAATCCATTACCGGGCTGTATATTCCTTTAGCTGTATAGCCGCCACCTTCAAAAACTCCAACCATACCCGAATACTTTGCTTCGCGAGGCGTGGGTACAGGTGTTGAAGAATCAATCATAGCTTTCCACTTCCTGTCAAAATCAACCAGAGTAGTAAGATTGGGTTCCCAGGGTTCAACTTCAAGATTGTAGAAATCTTCGTAGGCTACCGACGAAGTGTAATATTCATCACCCAAACCGGCAAAACCGTGTCCAAATTCATGCACAAAAACCTCTTTTGTTAACAGATTATCGGCTGTGCAAACGCTTAAAAAATTGTAAAATCCTCCACCGCCATACCGCTCACTGTTCACCAAAATATAAATATGATCATACGGAACCCCTGCAGCTGCATCATAAATTGATTTCATATCGCTTGTGGTAAGATACCTGTCGAGATCGAATGTATAAAATGTAGAATTGAATTTGGTGTTTTTATACACATTTTCTCCCGGAATGTCGGTTCCGGAATCGACAGAAGGTGTAAGTACTGCGGTTACATTAAATTTTTCTCTGTTCGACTTAAACGGCTCTTCTTCAAAAAGATAACCAGTTACTCTGCGGGCGTCTTCCACAAATTTGTCCATTTGCCCGGCAGTATAGCCTTCAGCCAGAATCACCAGATCCACTTTCTCCTGCGGTTCTCCATTCTGCTCAATAACCATGGTTTCATAGCTTTGCGGGTCTTCTTTCAAAATAAAATAGTTTCCCGGGTCAATTTCAGTTTCAAATATCGATTTAAAATTTCCTTCCCATTGCCTTGCTTCAATACTCAAACGAACTTTATTTTGGGGAAACGGAAACAGAACAGCCTGGTAAAAAACTTTATCTGTTATTTTAGCTTCAGCGGTTGTCTGCCATTCCTGAAAAAGTGTACTAAATCCTTTCGAAAAAATTACACGACCTGTTTCCACATCAAAAACCTGAAAACGGTAAGTTCCGTAATCAAATATATCCGTGAGGTTTATTATCGAACCTGCCCAATGGGGCTCCTGTTTCATTTGTTGCGGATACACTCTAACTTCTTTGGCATTTCCTCCCAGTAAAAAATCGAACCTTAAAGTGCTTTCCTGAAAGTACCTGGAAAAGTTATCTTGTCCGAAAGTTACCAAAGGGTAAATAAAAAAGATTAAAAAAAACTTCTTCATCATTATCTTATACATTTACTATTTTTGGGTAAAATTAGAAATATCGTTCGGAATTATGAGATCAGTCTATAAATATCTGCTTGAAACAATACGATCGGTTGACCAGTTGGAAATGCTTGCAAAACCGGGTGCTGCATCTGTTACTCTGGTAATTTTGATTGCTTTGGCCTGGCTTGGTCATTACCTGACCAGGCAAATTGTGGTAAGGATAATGCACCAAATCGCATCACGTTCAAAAATTTCGTGGGATGATATGTTTGTTAAACGGAAAGTATTCAGCAACCTCGCCCATTTAGTCCCCGCTTTTATTCTGTATCACGCAGCCGATTTTTCCTATCCGGTAATTAACCAGGAACTTTCCGAATTAAGCGAAGCAACTCTAACTATGCTGTCAAAGGATTATTATTTTTCTCTGGCAGGATTCTTAACCAAAACAGCACAAATCTATTTCGTTGCCATTTTTATTATGGTACTGAATTCGCTGCTCAATGCCAGCCTCGATATTTATAACACTACGCCATACGCAACCACCCGCCCGATAAAAGGCTACCTTCAGTTATTTAAAATATTGATTTTTTCCCTTTCTGGTATTTTAATCATCTCCATTTTGCTGGAACGTGATCCAACTGTATTGCTGGCCGGCCTCGGCGCAATGGGGGCAGTTTTACTCCTGATATTCAAAGATTCCATTCTCGGATTTGTAGCATCCATACAACTTTCGGGAAACAACATGGTTAAAATTGGCGACTGGGTTGAAATGCGGAGCCGTGGAGCAGACGGAACAGTGATTGACATTACTTTGAACACGGTAAAAGTACAAAACTGGGATCGTACCATTTCAACCATTCCTACCTACGCTATGGTAAGCGAATCGTTTATCAACTGGAAAGGAATGGAAGAATCGGGCGGAAGAAGGATAAAGCGTTCGATAAACATTGACATGACCAGCATTAAATTGTGCAACACCGAACTCATGAACCGCCTGGAAAAATTCCTGCTAATTCGAGACTATGTTAAGGAAAAAGAAAAGGAAATTCAGGAGTACAACAAGCAAAAGAACATTTCAGACGAAGATATTATAAGCGGAAGACGGCAAACAAATATTGGAATTTTCAGAAAATACCTGGAGGTTTATTTAAAGCAACATCCCATGGTAAATAAAGAGATGACTTTTTTGGTGCGCCATCTGCAACCATCCGAAAAAGGACTGCCGGTTGAGATTTATGTTTTTTGCACCGACAAGGCGTGGGCACGTTACGAAGCCATACAGGCTGATATTTTTGACCATGTGCTTGCAGTTATTCCCGAATTTGATTTGCGGGTTTTCCAGGAACCATCGGGTGCAGATATTGCCAGAGCTTTCACAAACAGCTATAATCCAGCAGTTTTTGAACAAAAGTCTGTTCGGGACTAAATTTCCACTTCAATTATAATTACAATGTTATAAAGCATTCCTGATTTGTAATTATAAATTTTTAATACTTTTGCTTTATAATTTGAAATTCAAACGGAATTTGAAGCATGGATAAAGCAGATTACCTCGAGCAAGCAGCCGATATAGACCAGCTGGATGAAAAAATCCTGAAATTAATTACTAAAAATGCACGCATACCATTTTTAGAAGTAGCCAGAGAATGTGGTGTTTCGGGTGCTGCCATACACCAGCGTGTACAGCGGCTTTTGAACATAGGAGTGGTTACCGGAAGTGAATTTATTGTAAATCCGCAAAAACTGGGATACAACACTACAGCCTACATGGGAATTTACCTTGAAAAAGCAAAATACCACAGGCAGGTTGTTGCTGCAATGCGCGAAATCCCCGAAATTGTGGAATGCCATTACACCACCGGGCAATACGCTATTTTTATAAAAGTTCAGACCAAAACCAACAAACACCTGAAAAAAATAATAGACGACAAACTTCAGGAAATTGAAGGCATAGCGCGAACAGAAACATTTATGTCGCTGGAAATGGATTTTAAACGGCAGGTACCCATACAATAAAACATGCCGGTTTTAAGCCGGCTTTTTATTTTATTGATTTAATTTTTTAGCAATGACTTTAAAAAGCAGTTTAGACGACATTGACCTGAAAATTCTGGATATTATTACCCAAAATGCGCGCATTCCGTTTAAAGATGTGGCAAAAGAGGTTGGCATTTCCCGTGCAGCAGTGCATCAGCGCGTTAACAGAATGATTGACCTTGAAGTCATCATTGGCTCTGGCTATTACATCAATCCCAATAAAGTTGATTTTAAAACCTGCAGCTATATTGGCATTTTCCTTGAAAAAGGCGGACTTTTTTCTGAAGTGGTTGAAAAACTAAAATTGATTCCTGAAATTGTTGAATGTCATTACACAACCGGACAATATGCCATTTTTGTTAAAGTTTATGCCAAAGACAACGAACATCTGAAAAAAATACTGAGTCACCAAATTCAGAAAATTCAGGGAATTGCCAGCACCGAAACATTTATTTCGCTGGAACAAACATTTAAGCGCACAATTCCTGTAAACAGCTAACTGCGTTGTCTGACTGCCTCATAAACCATCAACGCAGCAGCCACCGACACATTCAGCGATTCAATCTTTCCAAACAGGGGAATTTTTACCTGCTCATCAGTTAGTTTTAAAATCTCCGGCGAAATGCCCACATCTTCGGATCCCATAATGATGGCAAGCGGAACATTCATTCCTGCCTGTGTATAAGGAGTAACTGCTTTTTCTGTTGCAGCAACCGTTTTAATTCCCGAATCTTTTAAAAACTTTATGGCTTGCTTCAGACTTTTCACTTTACAAACCGGAACAGAATGGAGAGCACCTGCCGAAGTTTTTACAGCATCGGCTCCAATTCTAGCCATCCCTTTTTCGGGAATCACAACAGCCTGAACACCGGCACATTCTGCTGTCCGCACAATGGCTCCAAAATTTCGAACATCGGTTACCTGATCCAGAATAAGTATTAACGGATCTCTCCCCGACTCAAACAAGCCTGGTAAAAATGTTTCCAGTTCAACAAACTCCACTGCAGCAATAAAAGCAACTATACCCTGATGATTCTTCCGGGTCACCCGGTTAATTTTCTCCACCGGCACAAACTGAAACGGAATACCATTCTCTTTAACCAACTGAAAAAGTTCGTTGTACAGTGCATTGTCAATCCCTTTTCTTATGAGCACCCTTTCAATATTCCGCCCGTTTTTAATGGCTTCAATTACTGCGCGGGTTCCAAAAATATAATCTTCGCTGTTCATTACCAGTATTTCTTTTCTTTCCACTCCTCCATTTCCTGATGCACATTTCCCCATGCTTCCATGGTTTTTGTTAACTCGGATTTCAATATTTCGTAGCGCTCAAAAACGCTATGATCCTTAATACTTTCCGGCTGAGACAGAAGCTTATCCATCTCTGCAATTTCATTTTCAAGTGATTCAATGGACTCTTCAATTTCAAGTACGGTTTTCTCCAGTTTCGAAATCGTACGGTTAACTTCTTTTCGTTGCTCAAAAGTTGGTCCCTGCACCGGTTCTCCAACTTTTGTTTTGTTGTTTACTGAAGATTTTAAATCTGCATGCGGCACTTCCAGTTCCTTAAGAGATTCCATCTTTCTTTTCTGAAGAAAATCGTAAATGCCCCCCAAATGTTGTTTAATTTTTCTGTTCCGGAATTCGTAAACACAATCCACCAGTCCGTCGAGAAAATCGCGGTCGTGCGACACAACGATTACCGTGCCGGAAAAATGCGCAAGTGCTTCCTTCAGAATCTCTTTTGATTTCATATCGAGGTGATTGGTTGGTTCATCAAGAACCAAAAGATTTACCGGCTCCAGCATAAGGCGAATCATAGCCAGCCTCGACTTTTCACCGCCGCTCAACACCTTCACCTTTTTATCCACATCTTCGCCCGAAAACAAAAAAGCCCCAAGGATATCGCGAATCTTTGTGCGAACCTCACCCACAGCAATCTCATCGATGGTTTCAAAAACTGTTAACTCGCCATCAAGCAACTG
>CAZCPH010000229.1:0-5452 GCA_964500105.1 uncultured Mariniphaga sp.
GGTTTTTGTTGATGGTTTCCATCACCCGTTTTTCAAGCTCTCTTACGTTTACGGTGCCTGCAAGGTTTTTTGCCTGGGTTAAAGTTTCATAAATCAGTGCTGCATTTTTTCGCTCTTCTGCCGAAAGCAGCTCATTGCGCGAACTCATGGCCAGCCCGCTTGCTTCCCTAATGATTGGACAGGGAACTATTTCAACAGGCATTTTCAGCATATGTGTCATTTTTTGAATGATTGCCAGTTGCTGAAAATCTTTCAATCCGAAATATGCTTTATTGGGTTCCACAATCTGAAAAAGTTTACTCACCACCTGTGCCACCCCGTTAAAATGTCCGGGGCGGTGTTTTCCCTCCATCACTGTTTCCAAAATTCCAAAATCGAATTTCTCCCGATAGCTATCGGGCTCGGGTTCGGGATATATTTCTTCGACGCCGGGTGCAAAAACCAGATCGCAGCCGGTTGGTTCAAGTAACTTCAAATCTGCTTCAAGGTTACGCGGATAATGTTTCAAATCGTTTGCGTCGTTAAACTGTGTGGGGTTCACAAAAATGCTTACCACAACCACCTGATTTTCACCAACTGCCTGCCTAACAAGCGATAAGTGACCCTGGTGCAAAGCTCCCATGGTGGGTACCAAACCTACGCTGCCTTTGCTTCGAAGCGCATTTAATTGCTTTTGAAGATCTTTAATTGTTTTTACCAGAACCATCACCTTAACATTATTGGTGCAAAGTAAATAAATTATCTGCTTAAATTTTGGTGTGCCCTTTTATTAAACCATGAGGCTTAACACAATGGAAACGGGCAGAATTGAATATTAGCGATATTTTTATTACCTTTGCAGTCTGTTATAAACCGCGCTTACAGGTCAATGGAAAAGAAAAAGATCCTATATATTTCTCAGGAAATTACCCCTTATTTACCCGAGAGTGAAATGTCGGAAATTGCCCGTTATCTGCCCCAGGGGGTGCAGGAAAAAGGACGGGAAATTCGTACGTTTATGCCCCGCTACGGGTGCGTTAACGAACGCAGAAACCAATTGCACGAAGTAATCAGGCTTTCGGGGATGAACCTGGTTATAAACGATACTGACCACCCTCTGATTATAAAAGTGGCTTCCATTCAGGCAGCACGCATGCAGGTTTATTTCATAGACAACGAAGACTATTTTCAACGCAAGCAGGTTGTTGCCAACTCGAAAGGTGAAGAATTTGCTGACAATGATGAACGGGCTTTGTTTTTTGCCCGCGGTGTGCTGGAAACCGTAATCAAACTCAGATGGGCGCCCGATATTATTCATTGTCATGGCTGGATGACTGCACTGGTTCCGTTATTCATTAAAAAATATTACTACAACGACCCGCTATTCGGACAATCGAAAGTAATTTACTCGCTCTATAACGATGAATTTAAAAAAACACTCAACCCCGACATAAAAAACAAGGTTTTGCTCGACGGAATGGTGGCTGAAGATGTTTCTTTACTTGAAAAACCAGATTATGTGAACCTGAGTAAACTGGCCATTAATTACTCTGATGCCATAATTCAGGGCACCGAAAAAATTCATCCCGAGCTTGAAAAATACGTTTCCAACTCAGACAAATCCTTCCTGGGTCACCAATCCAAAGAAACCTACATAGATGCCTACGACGATTTTTACGAGAAAGTATGGTAGTTGTTAAAAAATCAAATTTTATTGTAAAAAGATCAAAATTAAAAGGTTTCAATCCATTCCCTCATCGATTTTTTATACGTTTGTGATTTATTTTTAGCAGACAGGAAAACAATTACTTAAAACCATGATTCAGTGAAACGTAAGAGAATTTTTAAATACAGCCTTATCGCCTTTGCAATAGCCACGGTTGCCTTTATTTCCGCTTGCAACGAGCCAAACGATTTAGGTATGGAATTGTTGCCGTCAACCGATTTAATTGAGGTGAAAAACCTCGTGGAAAAGAACAGCATCTCTTCTTACACATATACCGAAGGACCAATTCGTTCCGATGAGCCGTCCAAAAGTTTACTGGGGAGTTTTTACGACCCTGTTTTTGGGAAAACAACCATTAATTTTGCCACACATTTCAGATTGCAGGATTACCCGGATTACGGTTCAAACCCGGTAGTTGATTCGGTTAAACTGTTTTTGTATTACCGGCAGGTTTACGGAGATACTGTTACTCCGCAAAAATTCAGGATATACGAACTTGCAGAACCCATTTTTGCAGACACCATTAACGAGCAAAGCGGCGGTTCTTTCAACTATCCCTATTTTCAGGATGTGAACCTGAAAGAAAAGGCATCGTCTCAGTTACTTGCCGAGTTTGAATACACGCCGGTGGTGAAAGTCGATTCTGCATCGCAAGACACATTTTTACAATTAATGCGCATCCCGCTCGATAATTCCTTGGGAGAAAAACTGATTTCAGCCGACTCAACCCAAATGGTCAACAACGATGTTTTTCTGGAATATTTTAAAGGATTATTTATTGAAGCTGAAGAACAGTCAACTGTTGGCGGTTCAATTCTTTCGCTGGAAGCTGCTTCTTCCGGCTCATTTCAGGGATCGGCATTGGTTATTTACTACAATAACGATGAAAATATTGCGGATGAAACTCCGGACACACTTTTAAATGCCTATGTTATCAGCGATTTGAGTGCGCGGGTTAACTCCATTGTGCACGATTATTCAGGAACTTCGTTTGAAACCAACCTTAATGTGGATACCGGAGAAGATTCGCTGATTTTTGTGCAGGCTACCGGTGGATTGAAATCCAAAATCTATATTGAAGGACTAACATCCTGGAAAGATTCGCTAAATATTGGCATCAACAAGGCTGAATTGGTGTTTCAGGTTGATACCATAGCTTCGGAAGTTGAAAAATATCCGCCACCTGCACAATTGTTATTTACAGTTTTAGATGAAACCGGTAAAGAATTTTTACCTGCAGATTACTCATTTCTTCCCTCGTATTATGGCGGCGTGCTGCGTTCAGACTATACTTACCGGTTTAACATTACCCAGCATTTGCAGCAAATTATTGACGGTGAGGCTGAAAATCACGGGTTCTTTTTAACCACTGCCCACAAAAACAGTGAGGCAAATCGTGTTGTTCTGAAAGGAAGCAACAGCCAAACCGGGATAAAGCTGGTAATTACCTATTCGAAATTTATGCAATAAAAGGTTATTAACCAAATAAAAACGGGCGGCTTAAAATGAAAGCTGCCCGTTATTATTTGATGCCTTTCAGTATTTCTCTGAAAATAAAATCGCAATGTTTTCAATCTTTAATGAAATGAATATTTTTGCACCTTTTTGAATGAAATGAGTTTTACCCATTTTATAACATTCCTGCTTATTGGTGTCGGATTGAGTTTCGATTCTTTTGCGGTGTCGGTTTCGTGTGGATTGATGAAGCAGGAGATTCGGTTTAAACAAGCAGTTCCCATTGCCCTTTCACTGGCATTTTTCCAGGCCGCATTCCCGGTTATTGGCTGGTTTGCCGGAAAAACTCTACACGATTTAATCAGTTCGGTTGACCACTGGATTGCCTTTGGATTGCTGGCTTTACTCGGCATGAAAATGATTATGGAAGGCATGAAACCCAACGGAACACTTCAAAATTTCAATCCATTCCGGAAACGGGTTATTGTAAGTCTTTCCGTTGCCACCAGTATTGATGCACTGGTGGTGGGCCTCAGTTTCGGATTTCTTGAACTGCCCATCCTTTTTCCGGTTCTGATTATAGGTGCTGTAACTTTTATTGCCTCTATGCTGGGAATGTTGTTTGGAAAAAACATACCGGCAAAACGAAGTAAACAATCGCTGATTCTTGGAGGTATTATTTTATTCGGAATGGGAGTTAAAATTCTGCTTGAACACACCTTTTCCTAATTTTGTAACAGAAATGCAAATTGGAAATCTCATACTGGAAGGAACCCCGCTGTTTTTGGCGCCCATGGAAGACGTCACGTACAAGTCGTTTCGGTGGATGTGCAAAAAATACGGAGCAGATGTGATGTACACCGAGTTTGTGTCGTCGGAAGCACTGGTGCGCGATGTAAAAAAGACGAAACAGAAAATGGTACTTTTCGATTTCGACCGTCCGGTGGCGATTCAGATTTACGGGCACAACATCGATTCGATGGTGGAAGCAGCAAAGGTTGCAGAAGAAATGCAACCCGACATTATCGACATCAACTTTGGCTGCCCCATGAAAAAAATCATCCGGCACGGAGCCGGAGCCGCCATGTTACGCGACCTGCCCAAAATGCAGCAAATGGCTGCCGAAATTGTGAAAGCCGTGAATGTTCCGGTAACGGCCAAAACCCGGCTGGGCTGGGATAAAAACGACAAACCCGTTGTTGAGGCTGCCCTCCGTCTGCAGGATGCCGGCATTGCAGCACTGGCCATCCACGGACGCACGCGCGAACAATTGTACACCGGCGTGGCCGACTGGACGCTCATTGGCGAAGTGAAAAAACCACCCTCAAATTCAAATCCCAATCATTGGAAATGGCGACATTACCGGCGGCGAAAAAGCTAAACTCTTACTGGAACAAACAGGGGTGGATGCACTGATGATTGGCCGCCCTGCAATTGGCCGCCCCTGGATTTTCAGGGAAGTAAAACACTACCTGCAAACCGGCGAAACACTTCCTTCTCCTTCGGTTGCCGAGGTGGTTGAAAACGTAAAAGAGCAACTGCAACTCAACCTCGAATGGAAAGATAACGAGCGTTCGGCCATTTTAATGATGCGCCGCCATTTTGCCAAATATTTCCCCGGTTTGCCCAATTTCCGGGAATTGAAAATCAGGTTGCTACGTGCGGAAACCAATGCCGAAGTCACCGGAATTCTGGATGAAATTGTGGAAAGGTATGGCAGTGTGCGGCCGGTTTATGAGGAATAGTTTCTTGAAGAGGATTTTTGCCACAGATTACACGAATTTTCACAGATAATATTTTTGTTAATTCATTGCACCACCAGCTTTTGCGAAGGGCTTCTTTTGTTGCCGTATTCCACAAAATAGTGATAAACGCCGCTTTTATAATCCAAAACATTTAGCAACAGGTGGTCGGTGTGGTTGTCGATAACAAACCGGTTAACCTGCTTGCCATTGTTGTCGAAAAGGAAAAGCGTTCCTTCCTGAACTTCCGGAGGTAAGTTGTAAGCTACTTTTAACTGCCCTGAAGTTGGATTTGGAAATACTTTCAGGTTAAAATCCGAAGTTTCATTTTCAAGAAAAGCGCTCACTACCGGAGTGCCGGGAAGATTGTAAATGTTGGTCCACACTTTTTCGGGCCAAACCGAAAAATCGTAGCAATACGAAAAAAGTTTGTACGTGTTTTCACCGGTTTTGTTGATGTAATTGTACAACGCGCCATCGATGAGCGCGAGCTGTGAACCGTCTTCGTTAATGATTTTGCTGTCGTACTCGTAATATTCCGGTGAAGCAT
>CAZCPH010000230.1:0-5449 GCA_964500105.1 uncultured Mariniphaga sp.
AAAAGGGAAACGTAAAAAAAGCCCCGGCACTGCCGGAGCTTTCTATAATTCTGTATAAAATATCACTCGTTTATTGAACCCCGGTGCGGGTATCCCACCACATTTTTTTGCCCCAGAAGTCATCAACTACTTCATCAGCAAATTGTTTCGAATTACCCCCGTTAAGTGTTAACTCATTTTGTGGGTAAGGATATCTGAACGGTGGGCTGTTATGACCCGAATAGGCAGAACCCGGAGCTACATAATGCGTTGTAGGTACGCCGGTACGACGATACAACGACCATGCTTCCATACCTTGTTTGAACAAGGCAATCCATTCTTGCCAGTAAACCTGCTCCAGGGTTCCTTCAAATGCAGCAGAACCAGCCAGATAAGCATCTGTTTCAGCCTGCCCAATTCCATTCTCTTCCAATGAAGCAGCTACTGCTTCTTCGTAAGCATCCTGTGCTGACATGCCAACATTATACCCTTTTAAAGCGGCTTCAGCCACGTGGAACATAGTTTCTGAATATCGCATGTAGGGTGCGAAACCTGCAGGATCGCCGCGGAAACGGTCACCAATACGTGAAATAGACGCGAGGTTGGGCTGTGCGGTGGCACCAATGGTAAATCCTCTGAATTCGTCGTCGTCGGTCGCCGGTTTTGCATAAACTGGTAAACGCGGATCATCAAGGTCTTTCATTGCATCAATAAGAATGTCGCTCATGCCATGGTCATCACGTGTTTTTGAATCTTCATACCAGGTTTCTTCATACGGTGAAGAGCCAGGATACCAGAAAAATGCATTATCGTCGTTGCTGGTCATGATCGGATTCTGAGAAAGATTTCCCATAATGGTTTCCACAGTGTTTTTAGCCAAATTGGCATCAACACCGGAAATCCGCATTGCAAGCCTCAAACGAAGGGAATTGGCAAACTTCCGCCATTTCATCACATCCCCACCAAACAAAACATCTCCGTCACCCAAGTTATCAGTACCTGAGGCCATCAGTGTATTGGCTTCGGCCAGCATTTCCAACAGTGCAGGATAAATATCTTCCTGCCTGTCGTAAGCCGGAAGCAAGACGCCGTCCGCCATCTTCATTGCGTCAGTAAACGGAACATCTCTCCATGTATCGGTAGCAATTTGAAAAATATAAGCTTCCAGTACTTTGGCAACCCCCAGGAGATTATTTGCTTCATCCGCGGTTGCTTTCTTTTTAATTTCATTTATATTGTTCAGCTGAATGTAGGTGTAGTACCATTTATTTTCCACCACACCCGGCCGATAGTTGTACCGGGCTTCATCAATGTACTGAATCTTAGCAAGATGTCCACCGTAAGTAGATGGTTCATTCAGGTTGTTCCAGGCATCGTAAAAAGTATCGGAATGATACCTGAGAACATATGCAAGAACGTTTGTTGCAGGTGCATCTTTGGCACGGTCGGGATCTGTGTTGATCTCCTCAAACTTGTCAGTACAACCGGCAACAAAAAGGGTTGTAATGAAAGTCACTGCTAATATTTTACCAATATATCTTTTCATAATTATTCAATATTACGCGTTAAAATTTCAGATTTAATTTCAAACCAAAACTGCGGGCCGGCGGATAAGCAGTTGATTCCAGACCAACACTGCTGTTGCCGCTACCGGTTGTAGTTTCAGGATCAAATCCGGCCAGATTGGATTTATGCCGCCAAAGTATTGCCAGGTTATTGCCAACCAGTGCAACAGAACCTCCTTTTACAAAACTACCTGCACCAAATAAGTTCTTTGGTAAAGTGTAAGTTATGTGAGCTTCTCTCAGTTTTCCGTACGAACCATCATAAACCGATAATTCACGGTTACTATAATACGATTCGAAGAAACCTTGTGCCGAAGTTGTGATGTCATTTTCAGCAAATTCAGAATTCTGAATATCATCTGCATTCTGATTGACTATTTTCACAAACGTTTCATCTGTCAAAAAGTCCTGTCCTAATACAAGTCCGTTTTCACGGTGGTCGTCCAGTGCAGTAAATTCAAGCATTCCGGAATATGCGCCAAACATGTTGGAAACGCTGAAGATGTCGCCACCTTTACGAATATCAAGTAAGAAACCAACGCTCAGATTCTTATATGAAAACTCATTACGAATACCGCCAATCCAATCAGGATTCACTTCACCTAATTTAATATTGGCTTCAGTCATTGGACGACCATTTGAACCTACTATAACAGCGCCGTCAGAGTCTCTGCGCAGCATACCTGTTCCGTAAATAACACCCCAGGGTTCTCCCGGACGTGCTTGAATAAATGTACTCCACTGACTTCCAATGTTGTATGATTCCAAAGATTGATTGGTAACCGGATCGGTGTAAAGTTCAACAATTTCACTCTGGTCTTTTGCCCAGTTCAAAATCACATCCCAGTTAAATCCGGTGTTCGATTTCAGAATTGAACCTCTTAATTGTACTTCTACCCCCTGATTGTTGATTTCACCGGCATTAACCAGTGTGGTGTTGTAACCGGTTGCTTTAGATATGGCTACACTCATAATCTGGTCGGTGGTAGTTTTATCGTAAACAGCAACATCCAAACCAATTCTGTTCTGCAGGAAATTCGCTTCCACACCAAATTCAGTAGTAACAACTTCCTCCGGCCTCAACGATGCGGGCGGGAATTCGATTGACTGGTTAAATTGAGTTACCCCATAAATGGTTGATGCACCAGCACTGAAATAAGGGTCGGTGCGGTAAGCACCTGTTGCAGAACCTACTTTTGACCATCCACCGCGAAGTTTCAGGTAAGAAAGTACATCAGAATCCACATTAAATGCATCCAGCGGCAGTAAGCTTAAGCTGAATGCCGGATAAAAGAACGCTTCTTTAATGGTAGATGACCAGTCGTTACGAACACTGGCATCGAGAAAAATCCAGTTGTCGTATCCAATGGAACCTGAACCATAAACACTGTTGCTGCGAATCCATACATGATCCATACTTGTAACCGGGCTGCCTTTAACATTGGAAATGGTAAACAAATCCGGCACTGTTAGTGCATCGGCACCCAAGGCTGAAGTTTCCCAACGCAGGTTGCGATAATTGGCACCTGCGAGCAAGTTCACTGAAAAGTCTCCGAAAATTTTGTTGAAATATCCTATAAGGTCGGCATTCAACTCTGTATTTTTATCCTGACTTTGCCTGAACATCCCTCCTTCAAACATTGCTCTTGAAGCATCAAGTAAGGTTTCGTTTGAACCGGAAGTGGTAATTAATTTAGATTTTACACTGTAAAAGTCGAGACCTAACCGACCTTCAAACTTCAGAAAATCAGTAGGTTCAAAGAACAGTGATGTTTTACCAAAAACCCTGTCGCGTTGGTAAGAGTTGGTGTTCTTATTCAAACTCCAGTAAGGGTTGTTGTGATAATTACTGTTCCAGTTGTATGGCATACCGTTATCCATTGTATTCTGCCAGTTCTCTTTCAGGTCTTTCATATCTACCTGACGGCCAAACCACTGACCGAATGACTGCATGGGGTTACTGGCATTGTATTCGGTAACAGGCAGGTTATCACTTTCTGTACGCGTGTAATTAAGTGTTAAATCGTATGTAAACATATTACCAAAGTCCATCACTGAATTTATTGCGCTGGTGTAACGGGTCAAATCGGTATTGGGTAAAACACCCAGCTGATCGCGAATACCCATCGACAATCTGGTTCTTGAATTATCAGTTATGGACGTCAGAGATACACTGTGGTTTGTAGTATGTCCCAGTTCATAAAAATTATTGATGTTATCGGGATGCGAAACCCAGTCTGTGGGAATACGTTTTCCGTCAGAACCAATGGGACTGTTGTACTGAGGCAATTTCAGACCAATATCGAGACGCGGTCCCCAGCTTTCATCCACACCGTCGTTCACACCGTTTCCAATACCATCAACATAAGCAAAACCTATCCCTGGATCATAGTCTCCCTGAGCATATTCCTGGTATGTACCATTCATATCCCACTGCTCACTGTAATATTTCCAGTAATATTCATCACCAAGATATCCCTGACCGTATTTATTCTGCCACTTTTGAATGGAATAAACCTGATCGAAGTTGAAGTTTCCATCGTATTCAACAGAAATACCTTTTGCTTTACCGGCACCGGCTTTGGTGGTAATAAGAATCACACCGTGCCCTGCACGCATTCCGTAAAGAGCCGCAGCAGCACCGCCTTTCAGAACAGAAATTGACTCAATGTCCTGTGGATTGATATCATACAATCCACTTCCAAAGTCAACATCGTTGTAGTTTTTGGTATCGTTTGCAATGGGAATACCGTCAACTACTACCAGAGGCTGGTTATCGCCGAATGAGCTGTTCCCGCGAATTACAATACGCGAGGAAGCGCCAATCTGACCACCAATCTGGTTAATTTGCACACCGGCCACTTTACCCGCCAGGGAAGAAATAGCATTGGGAGCAGCGGCCTTAACCAGCTCTTCGCTTTTTACATCCTGAACGGCATAACCCAATGATTTTTTCTCTCTTGAAATACCAAGGGCAGTAACAACTACCTCGTCAACACCAATGGTTTGCGGCTGCATTACCACGTTAATGGTACTTCTTCCGGCAATGCCAATTTCCTGGGTTGACATCCCAACGAATGAAAAAACAAGGTTTTGTGCATCTTCCGGCACCTGCAGCGAATAGTTACCGTCCAAATCGGTAACAGTTCCCAGCGTGGTTCCCCGCACAACAATCGATACTCCCGGAACCGGCATATCATCCTCCGACGAAGTAACCTTACCGGTTATCACCCTCGTCTGGGCATTTAACACCAAAGTTCCCATGAAAAGGAGAATCGTGAAAAAAAACGCAATCTTTTTCATAGAAATAGTTTTAAATTATTAATTAAACAGCAAAAAAAATCTTCAAATTTCTGTAACCGAAACCGTCGCTCCCCAACAACAGCATCGATTTTTTATCTTTTCAAACTAAAATGTTTATAATAACTAACAGTTGTTAAAAATGTTTAACGAACGCAAATTTATAAAAAGATTTGAACAACAAAAATCAAATCGAAAGTAAAACTAAAGCTTTTACCTGAAACTGTAAAAAAAAGACAAAAAAAGTGGGCCAACTATAAGCTAACCCACCTTTTTATAAACATATGATTATTTTATCAATAGTCAGATTCCTGCTAATGCCATAACTTTACTGAACAAAAACTAATTTTTAGTTAGAACAAAGTCATAGGCACCAAACGAACCCTGATCAACAGTAATGGTAAATAACATTTCGAAAGTTCCATCGCAAGTATTGAGTTTGCCGGAACCTGCATACGCAATGTTTGTGTAACCAAATGCTGACGAAGCGAGTACAGTTTTCACAGCAACTACATCATAATTTAATTCATTAACTTCCATTCTTAATGGCCCTTGATCTTCAGTAAGTCCGTCGAGTGCTGCAAGTCCGGTAACGTATAAAACAA
>CAZCPH010000231.1:0-5437 GCA_964500105.1 uncultured Mariniphaga sp.
CAACTGCTCCACCGTGCCGATGTCTTCAAGCTCGGTGGCAAGCCTGAGCAGGAGAATTTCTCCCTGTTCCTTAAAAAGAATTGATCTTCCTTTAAAAAACACATAGGCTTTTACCTTTGCTCCATCTTTCAGGAATTTTTCGGCGTGCCTCATTTTAAACTCGAAGTCGTGTTCATCGGTTTGCGGTCCAAATCGAATCTCTTTTACAACGACCTTCACCGCTTTGGCTTTCATTTCCTTCTGTTTCTTTTTCTGATGGTAAAGAAACTTGGAATAGTCGATTATTTTACATACGGGTGGGTCTGCCTTGGGCGAAATCTCCACCAAATCCAATTCCATCTCGTCGGCCATCCGTAACGCATCTCTCAGCGGATAAACTCCCTGGTTTTCGATGTTCTCGCCAACCAAACGTACCTGAGGCGACGTAATGTGCCTGTTAATCCTGTGCTGCGGCGCTGTTTCCCTTTTCATAAAAGGACGGCCGGGTCCTCTTCTTTTAATAGCTATAGTTAAATCCTCCTATTATTTAGTTAGTTATACAATCCGGATAATTGAGCTCTAACTTCTTCTTCAACAAAACCGGCAAATTCTTTAATTTGTTTACTGCCTTTATCTCCTTCTCCCTGACGGCGAACCGATACCGTTTCCGAATCCTGTTCTTTCTCGCCAACAATCAGTAAATAAGGTATTCTTTTCAATTCGTTGTCGCGTATCTTTCTACCAATCTTTTCATTACGGTCGTCAACAACGGTGCGAATATCGGAATTATTTAGCAAATCTGAAACTTTTTGGGCATATTCATTGTACTTTTCACTGATTGGTAAAACAACAGCCTGCTCAGGAGCCAGCCAAAGCGGAAATTTTCCGGCAGTATGTTCAATCAACACTGCCACAAACCGTTCCATCGATCCGAAAGGCGCCCGGTGAATCATTACCGGCCGGTGACGGTTGTCGTCTGCACCAATATATTCAAGTTCAAAACGCTCGGGCAGGTTGTAATCCACCTGAATGGTTCCCAGTTGCCAGCTGCGTCCCAGTGCATCTTTTATCATGAAATCGAGCTTCGGACCATAAAACGCCGCTTCACCTTTTTCAGTTACGGTTTTCAATCCCTTTTCTTCGCAGGCTTCAATAATTGCCTGTTCAGCTTTATCCCAGTTTTCAGCCGTTCCAATATATTTTGCCGGATTGTCCGGATCGCGCAATGAAATCTGAGCCGTATAATCATCGAAGCTAAGCGCTTTGAAAATGATGAAAATAATATCAATTACTTTTTTGAACTCATCCTTCAACTGGTCGGGACGGCAGAAAATATGCGCATCGTCCTGCGTAAAACCACGCACGCGGGTCAAGCCATGCAACTCACCGCTCTGTTCGTAGCGATAAACGGTACCAAATTCCGCCATACGAATGGGCAAATCTTTATAGGAATGTGGTTTTGCCTTGTAAATTTCGCAATGGTGCGGACAATTCATCGGTTTCAGTAAATATTCCTCGCCTTCAGCAGGCGTTTTTATGGGTTGAAACGAATCTTTCCCATATTTTTCGTAATGGCCTGAAATTTTATAGAGGTTAACATCACCAATGTGCGGAGTGATTACCTGGTCGTAGCCATACATTTTCTGCACTCTTTTCAGAAAGTCTTCCAACTGTTGACGCAACTGCGCTCCTTTGGGCAACCAAAGCGGCAAACCCTGTCCAACAGCTTCCGAAAAGGCAAACAGTTCCATCTCTTTGCCAATTTTACGGTGGTCGCGCTTTTTGGCTTCCTCCAGCATTACCAGGTATTCTTCCAGCATTTTTTGTTTGGGGAAAGTGACCCCGTAAACGCGGGTAAGCATCTGGTTATTTTCATTTCCGCGCCAGTATGCTCCGGCGATGGAAGTCAATTTTATGGCTTTTATATAACTGGTATTTGGAAGGTGGGGACCGCGGCACAAATCGGTAAAATTCCCCTGGTTGTAAAGAGTGATGGTGCCATCTTCGAGCTCGCTAATCAGTTCCTGCTTCAGTTCATCATTTTTCTCTGTGAACATTTCCAGTGCATCTTTTTTGGAAATTTCACTTCGCACGATGTCGTTTTTCTGACGGGCCAGCTCCAGCATTTTCTGCTCTATTTTCTGCAAATCCTTTTCCACAAGCTGCTGTCCGTTAGGCAGAGCTATGTCGTAATAAAAACCTACATCAACAGTTGGCCCGATACCGAATTTAGTGCCCGGGTAAAAAAGTTCGATGGCTTCGGCCATAAGGTGCGCCGATGAATGCCAGAATGCTTCCTTTCCTTCACGATCATCCCATGTGTGCAATTTTATTGTAGCGTCGTTGTCTATTTTCCGGGTTAAATCCCGTATTTCGCCATTCACCGAAACCGACAAAACATCTTTTGCCAGCCGTGGCGAGATGGACTGCGCAATTTCCAGGCCGGTTACCGGTTCCGAAAATTCTCTCACACTGTTATCAGGAAGCGTTATTTTTATCATGTTATTCATTCTTTTTAAAAGAGGTGCAAAGATAATGAATCGAATAAAAACACAACGCTTTTAATGGGGTAGATTTCAGCAAGATTAATTTAAAACCCGTTTTACGAAAAATGAACCTTCGGTTATACTGATATCAGATTGACCGGCAGCTTTAATTGTGCCACGGAATGTACCTTTGACTCCGGTTTCATTCATTTCTGTAATGGTAGTTGTAGCATCAAATTCTGCATCAACACCCGAACTGAAAACAACTCCCGTTTCTTTCTCTTTGTGGGCAAACAAAACACCCACAACACCGTCAACAGTAGCAGTATAGCCGCTGTATGTTCTTTCTGTAATCGGCTCCAAATCATACAACAACAGAGAAAAATTGGAACTGGCATCGTTCCAGCCGCTGATTGTACCTACATGCTGATTGCCACTTTGAGCGAATCCGGCTGTAAGTCCCAACTGGTTTGTGTATTCCACAAGTGTTCCGTTGGCTTTGAATCGCATGTAAAACTCGCCGGGTGTTTCTTCATCTTTTGTGCAACTTACGATTAAAATCATGCTGGAAACCAGCAACGTAAGGGCTAAAAAAAATCTTGCTGCTTTTTTCATCGGTTAAAAATTGAAGTGAATAAATAACCAATGAAACAAAATCACTGTTTCAATTGTTCAACTCTTTTCAAAATCAACAATTTATACTGATTTAAATTTCAACAGATCTTCATTTCAGAAAGTTATTCTTCCTTTTTAGCCTCTTCCCAAATCACATCCATTTCGGCAAGCGACATGTTATGCAGATTTTTTCCTTTCATCAATGTTTGACTTTCCAGATAGTTGAACCGTTTTATGAATTTCAGATTTGTGCGTTCCAGAGCGGCTTCCGGGTCAACGCCGTAAAGACGGGCGGCATTTACCATGGCAAAAAACAGGTCCCCGAACTCGGCTTCTATCTTATCTTTATCCACTTTTTCAATTTCATGACTCAGTTCATTCACTTCTTCCTTCACTTTATCCCAAACCTGCTCTTTGTATTCCCAGTCGAAACCCACGCCACTGGCTTTTTCCTGAATACGGTTGGCTTTCACCAGTGCCGGCATGGCAACCGGAACGCCTTCCAGCACGCGTTTGTTTCCACCTTTCTCTTTTAATTTCAACGCTTCCCAATTCTCTTCTACTTTCCTTGGCGAACCATCAACATCCACATCACCAAACACATGCGGATGGCGGTAAATTAATTTCTTATTGATACCTTCCAGCACGTCACCCATATCGAACGCTCCTTTCTCGGAGCCAATTTTGGCATAAAAAACAATGTGCAGCATCAAATCGCCCAACTCTTTTTTTATCTCCTGCAAGTCATTTTTCAGAATTGCATCCCCCAGTTCATACGTTTCTTCAATGGTTAGCTTTCTGAGCGATTCCAGCGTTTGTTCCCTGTCCCACGGGCATTTTTCCCGCAATTCGTCCATTATATCAAGCAATTCTTTAAAGGCTTTTACTTTTCGTTCCATTCCATTAAAAATTTCAACGAAATTAACCATTCTGTAAAACTTCGGTCCGGTTTTACCTGTTTTGTTTTGCACAATTAAAATTCGATTTATTTTGTAATTTTGAACGGCGATTAACAATTTAAAGAGACATATTGGAGAAACAAATTCATTTGGAAGGGATTGACCCGCTGGAGTTTTTTGGGATAAACAACGTGAAAATGAACCTCATTAAATCGTTGTTCCCCAAAATAAACATTACGGCACGCGGTCATCTGCTTTATTTACAGGGAGAAGAAAAAGAGCTGAAAAACTTCGAAAAAAAATTCATTCAGCTTCTCGATCACTATTACCAGTTTAGTGTTATTACCGAAGAAACCATTCTGCAAATACTATCCACCGGCTTTTCGGCGATGGATGAGAATGGTGCGATTGAGAAAGACATCATTGTTTTCGGGAACAGCGGAAAACCGGTGCGCGCCCGGACACCCAATCAGCGGATTCTGGTAGATGAAAGCTATAAAAACGATCTGATTTTTGCCATCGGCCCGGCCGGAACCGGAAAAACATATACTGCCATTGCTTTGGCGGTTCGCGCACTGAAAAACCGGGAAATCAAAAAAATCATTCTTAGCCGCCCCGCTGTTGAAGCAGGAGAAAACCTGGGCTTTTTGCCCGGCGATTTGAAAGAAAAAATCGACCCTTACCTGCAACCTCTTTACGATGCATTGCAGGATATGATTCCGCCCCGCAAGTTGGAAGACTTTCTGAAAGACGGAACCATAGAAATTGCCCCGCTGGCTTTTATGCGCGGCCGAACGCTCAGCAATGCATTTGTCATATTAGACGAAGCGCAGAACACCACCATCAATCAGCTGAAAATGTTTCTGACCCGCATGGGACTGAATGCCAAATTTATTATTACCGGCGATGTTACCCAGATTGACCTGCCCCGGCGCAGCAACTCGGGGCTGATTTTCGCCATGAAACTGCTTCAGAACATTGAATCCATTTCGGTTGTTCAATTCAACACAAATGACATTGTGCGCCACCGTCTGGTGAGGGAAATTGTGGATGCCTACCAAAAATATTACGACGATAAGATAGAAGCAGAGGAAAAGGAGAAGGAGAAAGCGAAGGCGAAAGATTAAGGATTGAAAGAAAAAATCTAAAAACAATTTAAAATAGACAACAATGAGTAACGCGTTAACAAAAACTGACTTTCAATTTCCGGGACAAAGAAGTGTTTACCATGGAAAAGTGCGCGATGTATATAACATCAATAACGATTTGCTGGTGATGGTGGTTTCGGATCGCATTTCTGCGTTCGACGTGGTACTGCCCGAAGGTATTCCGTACAAAGGACAGGTGCTGAACCAGATTGCCGAGAAGTTTCTGGATGCCACTGCCGACATTGTTCCCAACTGGAAAATTGCTTCGCCCGATCCAAACGTAACGGTTGGCCACATGTGCGAACCTTAC
>CAZCPH010000232.1:0-2660 GCA_964500105.1 uncultured Mariniphaga sp.
ATATACTTCCGGAGAAAAACCATAAGGACCTCCAATAACAAAAACCAGCTCTTTGATGCCGCTGGCCATTTTCTTTTGCAGGAAATCTGCAAACTGTCTCGAGTTCATCTGTTTGCCCTTCTCGTCGAACAAGTGCAACTCTTTGCCCGAACCCTGCCTGGCCAAAATCAGCTCGCCTTCTTTTGCTTTTTGCAGGGTTAAAGTCAGGTTCTTTCCCTTTTTAATGTCTGGTATAACTTCCAGCCTGAAATCAATATAATGTTCCAGTCGCTTTTTGTAACGGGCAATTCCCTCCTGCAAATATTTATCGTCTGTTTTTCCCACAACCAATAAAGTCAGTTTCATCCTGCTTTTTGAATTTTTATTTTTTAAATTTACCAAAAATATAAGGATGAAACTGTTTTTGCACAGTTTTTGCTATGAAATTGGCGCTTAATGTTTGAAAAATTTGAAATCATGTCATTTATAAAGAAAAAGTTATTCATGATTTTCCTTTTTGCCGGGGTGTTTTTATTCACTTTCGCGGCAAAAGCGCAAATCCCCGACGAAATTATTCTTAGCCTGAAATCGGGCAATGCCAAAGCACTTTCTGAGTATTTTAACCAGAATGTGGAACTGGTGGTTCCCGAAAGTGACAATGTTTACAGCAAGGCACAGGCACAGCTTATTGTGACCAATTTTTTCGGCAGTCACTCGCCCCAGAGTTTTTCAATTATTCACCAGGGAGGAAAGGAAGGTGCACAGTACGTAATCGGAAATCTGGGTACACAAAAAGGTACTTTCAGGGTATATTTTCTGCTGAAAAAGAGCGACGGGAAAGATTTTATTCATCAACTGAGAATAGAAAAACAGGAATAACCCTATGAATAAAGGGTTTTTAAATCGGGATAAATATCAGAGTTTTGGAGAAAAATTAATTGAACGGGCAGAGAAAGTTTCGCTGCCTTTTTTCGATGGTGTGCCGTTGTATGATGTGGGCCTGTTCTTTTGGCACAGCATCGTAAGAGGCTCCATCGCTACCAGGGCATCGGCCATTGCTTTCTCCTTTTTCATCGCTTTTTTCCCTTTTATTCTGTTTTTGTTCACACTCATACCCTATATTCCCATTGAAAACTTTCAAAACGAACTTTTCCGGCTCATTCAGGAGTTTGTTCCGGAAAGTACATTTGCCACCATTGAAGATACGGTAACCGATATTATTATGCGGCCGCGTGGCGGGTTGCTTTCGCTGGGTTTTGTGATGGCGCTGGTGTTTTCAACCAACGGACTGGCCTCTATGATGAGTGCTTTCGATGCAACTGTTCACAGCATCAACCGGCGTTCGTGGCTGAGCCAGCGAGTGGCAGCCATATTTCTGCTCATCATATTGTCGGTGTTGCTAACCGTTGCTGTTGCGTTAATTACCGGCGGACAAATTGCCATCAGCTATCTGCGCGAGAACGAGATTATCCGCGACGGGTTTACCCTTTTTTTACTGACTTTCGGGAAATGGGTGGTAATTGTGTTGCTGCTATTTTTTGCCAACTCATTTTTATACTACATGGCGCCGGCAAAAAAAACGAAGTGGCGGTTTATCTCTGCCGGGAGCACACTGGCAACGGTACTCAGTATTTTTGCCCTGGTTGGTTTTTCGTTTTATATTAACAATTTCAGTCAATACAACAAGTTGTACGGCTCCATTGGTACACTATTAATTTTGTTGTTTCTGATGTATGTGATGTCGCTCATACTACTGGTTGGTTTTGAGCTGAATGCCAGTATTTATCAGGCACATACCTCAAAAGAGGAGTAGGAGCGTATTTTAAAAAATTCCGGGTGGTTTTTCAGGCTCCGGCCAGATCTTTTTTCATCAGAATAGCAGTTTGTTTAATTGATTCAGAAACCGGTGTATATTCAAACGGAAGAAACCGGGAGATTTTACTGCCATCGAACCGGGTTTTTGAATGGGCTGCCGCAGCGGTTTCGCGGGACAGCGCCGGAGAATTTTTACTGAAGAGCCTGAACAGCGCCGTTGCACGCCACCCAAGTTCTGTAATTACCGGCGATGCATAGTGTTTCGGGCGCGGTTTTCCAAGGGCATCGGCAATGCCGAAAAACAATTCTTTGTAACTGAGGTTTTCGGCGCTGAGCAGAAAGCGCTGGTTTTTGCACGTTTCGAAATTTTCGCGGTCCATCAGCAACACCATGGCTTTTGTCACATCTTTTACATCAACATAACCTGTAACACCTTTGGTGTAAAAATTCAGTCCGTCCCAAACCGATTTAAACAATTTTGAGCTGCCTGAGTCCCAGTTTCCCGGCCCCAGAACAATGGACGGGTTTACAATTACGGCATCCAGTCCTTCTTCTATTCCGCGCCAGATTTCTGTTTCAGAAAAGAACTTGCTTTGGGAATATCCGGTTACTTTTTTCGATGGCGTCCAGTTGGTAAGTTCATCCACCGGGTAGTCGTTCGGGTTTTTTCCCAATGCAGAAACAGAACTCACATGACAAAGCTTTTTTACCCCGTTTTCCAGCGCTGCATTTATCAGGTTGGCAGTGCCTTCCACATTGTTGCGAATCATTTGTTTTTGCTCTTTTTCGTCGAACGAAACGATGGCTGCACAATGGTAAATTTCTTTAACTCCGGCAAGCAGTTGTTCCAGACCGAAATAATCCAG
>CAZCPH010000232.1:2670-5431 GCA_964500105.1 uncultured Mariniphaga sp.
ATTCGATTTTGTTAAAGAGCTCCTGCGGGTTTTCGGAATACCAGGAAAAGGTCTTCAGCACCTGACTGAGATTGCTCGTTTTACGTTTCAGCGCCTTTACGTTATTCCCTGCCGAAACCAGTTTAAAAAGCAGGTGTGAGCCAATTAATCCTGTGCCTCCGGTAACAAAAATCATAAATTTTTTTGGCAAAGATAAAAATTTTAAAGGCCTTTAACTTTCCTGATTTCATTTGAAACGGCAGAATCGTTAAATTTACAACTTAAAGAAATATCAATGGAATCTGAAAGGACTTTACGGTTTGAGACCAAAGAAGAAGCGAATGAGCGAAGAATGCAGGAAGCACTGAATCGAACTCCGCATGAGCGGTTGATGTTTTTTTTGAAAATGGTTCAGGAAATGCAGGTATTTCAAACCTCAAAACCGCACCCGAACAGATTAAAAAATAATTTTATACTTGAATGGCATGTTGGATAATTTCCCGGAAAGAGTAAAAGAGTTTATTAGATGTGCCGGCAATAATCATCTGGAGATGCTACTTGTCGGCGGAGGTGCTGTTAATTTTCACGGTTACCAGCGCCATTCAGCTGATATTGATTTTTGGGTAAATTCTACCCCGGAGAATATGCAAAACCTGTTGAAAACATTAAAGGATTTAGGATTTGAGATCAGCGATTTACCTGATGCCGTTTATATGGGAGACCAAAATATGTCCATTAAAATAAGTCCGGTTTTTGAATTGGAGTTGATTACGCGATTTAATCCGGGAAAATCTTTTAACGAAGCTATGAAAGACAGTGAAGTGGTTGAAAGGGAAGGAGTTAAATATCACGTTCTGAGTTTTGAAGACCTTGTTAATAGTAAAATCACTTCTGACCGCCCTAAAGATAAACTTGATGTTGAGGAATTACACAGAATTCGTATGCAAAAGAAAAAATAATTTCATTGATTCCACGGAGTTACTGCTTTGGCTCCAAATTCTTTTGCTGAGATCTTTTCAATGTGCACTTTCATAATTCCTACATTTTTAACGGCCGGTGCGTTGAATTTGAATTTCCGGTCGCTGTACTGGGCCATTAAAAGGTGGAGGCAACGCTCTTTTTCGGTGTAATCGTCAACAAATTCCACAGCTCCTTCAACTAAAACCGACATTGATTTTACCCGGTAGCTGCAACCCACACGCACATCCTGCCAGGCCAGTTCTTCACCCAAAGTCCAGTTGATGCACACCTTCGGGTTTTTGTGAAGCGTTTCCCACATCCGGCCGCTCTGGTCGGAGTGAAGAATCACCACATCGCCCTCCAGTGCAAAATTCATGGGCAGAACATACGGAGTCTCATTTTCCGACATGGCAACATAGCACGTTTTGCACGATTGAATGATTTTTTCGATTTCAGATCTGTCTTCTATGATTAATGTCCTCATTTCAATTAGTTTATGGCCCGGCTGCCGAGCTTTTCCGACAAAAATTTCTCCACCCGTTTCAGGTTCATGTATTTCGATTGTTCTTCGATAATGCGGTCGAAGTCGTTTTCTTTGGAAGCACTGTCAATGGCCAGTTCAATTTCGGCCATCATCAGTTTTATGCGTCGCAATTTGTATTCATAAATAATACGTGGCACAAGAAAATCGAGAATTTCTTCCTCTTTTTCGGTGAAAGCCCCCGCTTTTGTCCACCGTTTACTTTCAATAAATTTTTCCGAAAGCAGGTCGGTTGCCAGTTTGCTTACCTCCGAGTCGGCGTGGTAAACAAAGTATTTCCATGGGTCAAATTCCTGATTGTCAATATTTTCTTTTACTTCGTAAAAAATCTTTCTGAACAGCGGGTTTTCGGGAACCAGGTCGTCGTTTTCCAGTTCTTCCACCATATATTCGCTCACCTTTATCTCCACCATTTCGTTGGGGTTTTCCCCTTCTTCTTCAAAAACAACGGTATTGCAGTGTTTTAACAGAAAGCGCAGAATTTCCAGCTCTTCCACCATAAATTCAGCAGGAATTGGTTTTGCCTGCTCTGTTTGTGACGGTGCCGGCGACGGAGTTATTGACTGCTCCCGCTGTACGCGCTGCTCTTTTTTGCGATACTCCTCGTTTTGTTTGTGCTTTTGTTTTCTGACCTCGGTGTACAGAATTTCTTCGTTTACATCCAGCAATTTGCTGCATTCCTTAATGTAAACCGAACGGGTGATGGTGTCGGGAATAACGGCAACCGACCGGATTACATCGGTAATCAGGCGTGCCTTTGCCACCGGGTCTTTTTCGGCATCTTTCAGCAGCAGCCGGGTTTTAAACTGAATAAAATCGGTTTCGTTTTCATCGATGTACTCCCTGAAACCACTGGCTCCTTTTTTCTTCGCAAACGAGTCGGGGTCTTCGCCGTCGGGCAGTAGCAGCACTTTCACGTTCATGCCTTCTTCCAGCACCAGGTCAATTCCGCGCAGCGAAGCTTTAATTCCGGCTGCATCGCCGTCGTAAATAATGGTGATGTTGGGCGTAAACCGCTTAACCAGCCTGATTTGTTCTGAAGTGAGCGCCGTTCCCGACGAAGCCACCACGTTTTCGATGCCCGCCTGATGCATGGAGAGCACATCGGTGTACCCTTCCACCAGATAACATTTTTCAGTTTTGGCAATTTCGCGTTTCGCCTGAAAAATACCGTAAAGCACTTTGCTTTTGTGGTAAATTTCCGACTCGGGTGAATTGAGGTATTTGGCCGCTTTGGGGTCGTCTTTCAAAATCCGTCCACCAAAGGCGATTACCCGTCCG
>CAZCPH010000233.1:0-5428 GCA_964500105.1 uncultured Mariniphaga sp.
CACTTTCTCCAATTTCAGAATCAAGAAACAAAAGCAGTTCCGAATCTGAAAGTTTTTCGTTTTTGCTTTTTAAAGCATTCCACCATTTTTGGTTAATCTGAGCTCCATCGGAATCATAAATTTTTTCTGCTGCGCTATGCCACCTGAACTGATACCATCCGTAATTGTTCGGATATTTCTGTCCAATTTCATTGTATCGGGTCTCTATGTCTTCCAGGCTTGTATAGGTTAACCCGTTGGTTCCTGCGCCAAGAACCATTTTGGCAATCAGGGTGAGGGCTGGTAATGATTCAGGTTCAATTTCAGCGACATAGGTATGGAGCAGGCTGTTGACATACAATTCAGCCAGCCATTTGCGCTGCATATTTAAATCTGCCTGAAAATGAAAAGCGTGTCCGAGTTCGTGAATCGCTAGTAAATCAAAAAAAGCCTGCATGCTGAGTTCACCCGAATCGGTTCGGTAAACTGTTTTAATTTGTTCCCATAGATTCTCGGGCAATTGATCTGGTGGCGGAACAAAGCTTTTCCAGAAAGGATTGTCATTTGCAGCTACAATCAAAATGCTGTCTCCGTTGTAGTGGGGCATTCCGTAAACCGGAAAGTTGGTAAACTTCGGCCAATCATTCTCGTTTAAAACAAGTAATGTTACAGTTGGACTGAAATCCAGCAGTTTTTGAAAATAGTTTTTTGCTTTGTGAACACGATTGGAAATTAGTTGGGCTCTTACGTCGCAGTCATGACTGTAGTGAACCCGAAAATCGTATCCGTCGATTGTTCTTAACTGGCTGAAATCCTGTGCATTTAGCGTTCGGGTCAGCATTGAGGCAGCAATTGCAAAAAGAAAAATAGTTGTCTTCATCACATCAAAATTTATTTTTTTCAAATTTCGATGTTTCCAAAAGGAGAAAATAGTATAAAAACGACAATTATATCCTTAATTCGGCTTGTAGCTTTACGGGTGCTTTTTCCAGATCGCGTTTAATAATTCCGGGGGTTACATTGGCAAATTGTTTAAAGTCGCGGATGAAATGCATCTGGTCGAAATAGCCGCATTGGTGGGCAATGGTAGTCCAGCTCATTTGCGGAAAGTTTTCCCGCATGCGGTAAGCCTTTGAAAAGCGAATCAGCCGGGCGAAGAATTTCGGGGGAATACCAATCCGTTCTTTGCTGACCCGTTCAAACTGGCGGATGCTTAAACAGGCCAGTGACGCCACTTTTTCAATGGGCATGTTACCGCTGGATTGCATCAGCTCGAGCATTGCTTTATCAAAAGGCAGGGCTTTTTTCAACGCCTTTACTTTTTTCAGCAAAAAGGATTCAATTACATCTTTTATTTCATCGAAGTCTTTTGCTTCCTGCAGTTTGCTGTTTACTTCTTCCATTTCGCTTCCGTAAACATCTACTGCGTCAAAGTGCCCGTCAATCATTTCGGCCATGGAAAGTCCCAAAAACCGGTGCAGCCCGCCCGGGTGAAATCCAACCCTGACAGCCTTGTGGCTCTTGTTGATATCGAGCATAACGCGGGTTATCATTGGTCCGACAACCACGCTTCGGGGTTGCAGAATGAATTGCGTATCGCCCGCTTTAAAAACTTTAACACGATCGTTAATGTAAAAGAAAAGCGAGTTTTGCGGAGCCGGGGGATACGGGCAGATTACTGCCGGCTCATCGGATTCCACCTCTGCGTGAATAACCATGATGCACTGGATAAAATCCTGCAACAATACATGCGGAGTGTAGAATTTTGTTACCATAGGCCTGTCAGTTGAATCAATGATAAACGGAGAACAATTTCCGTAATTAAAATTTCTGTTAAGACTATAACATCTTAGGGGTAAAAAGGTTAAATCAGATTGTCAGATTTGCAGTAAATAGTTTTCCGATGCCGGCAGGTGTGTGTTTATTCAGATTTTTTTTTTAAATTGAGTAAAAATAAGACTATGGCAACCAGACGATTGGAAACGGGTTCTTTCATAAAAAAATGGAAATGCCTTATAGTGGACAATGAGCAAGCTGCGGTTGAAATTCTGAAAAGCCACATTGAGGCTTTGGATTATCTGGAATTAGTTGAATCCTGCAACAATGCTTTTCGGGCAACTGAAATTCTTCACAGTGGGAAAATTGACTTAATGTTTCTCGATATCAATATGCCCGGATTGCCTGGAACCCAACTGTTAAAGACCATTCAGCGTCCTCCGAAGATAATTTTAACTACTGCTGATAAAAATAATGCCTTTGAAGCTTTTGAACTGGATGCTGTAGATTTTTTATTGAAACCTGTTTTGTTTGAACGTTTTTTGAGGGCTGTGAATAAATTTTGCAGGATTTGCACCGCTGAGCTAGAAGATTTTAACAGTGCACCGGGGTTTATCTATTTCCGGGCCGACCGCAAAATGGTGAAAGTGTTTTTAAAAGACATCACCTATATTGAAAGCTTTAAAGACTACGTTGTAATTCACAGACAAAATGATGAGGTTCTGAAAGTGAAATATGCCATCGGCAGTGTTGAAAATATGTTGCCACAGCGTTTATTTCTGCGCATTCACCGGTCTTTTATTGTTTCCGTAAAAAAAGTGACGGCGGTTTCTGTTCATGATGTTGAATTGGGAAAAATTGAATTGCCGATTGGTAAAAGTTATCCGGATGTATTTCAAAAGTTAACCGGAGACAGTCCAGTTCAACTAAAGGTTTGGCAATGAAGAAAATAGTATTGCAAATAGAAATGATTTAAAGAAAAACCGGCAGATTTAACACCTGACGGTTTTTCTTTGCTGAAAATTTCTGGTTTACAATCTTCTTAAGTTGTTCTCAAAAACATATTTTGCCACTTCCTTCCCCATTTTATTTCCGGCAATATTGTCGTTTCTAAAATTATGGCCGGTATAAATTCTGGATTCAGCCATTTCCGTTGCAAACAGAGAAAACGCTGTAAAGCTTCTAACAGAATCTTGCAACGTATAACTCCCGACTGAAAACGATTTGCTGTCTTTTTTGAAGAACATTTTAAACAGCTCTGCACCCGCGCTTCCGGCTGCTGCATAACTCGAAGGGTAGGAAGGTAAGGGGGGTGTGGGTCTGGCACTAATTACGGGCGACCAGGCAACATCTCCGGTTGTATCATCATTGCCGTCAAGGTCACCTTCCTGAATGGCGGTAATGGGCCTCCAGAAATTGTAATAATAGATCCCGTCAAACGTGCTGATAAGCGCGTCTGCCACAGTCATGTGAGTAAGAGCAAACAAGCGGGCAGTCTCCCAGCCATCCAGATCTTCCTCTACCGCCATTAATCGGGCAACCTTGTTCATCATGCTGGGCATATTTTCAGTAAAAAACAAGCCCATTGCTGTTTGGTCCTGAGTTCTTAAAGCACTTGTATTGCTTCCAATGCTTTTAACTTCATTGTAATCTGTGGTATATTCCGGAGAATTAATTTCATACGGAGGTTCCGGACGAAACTGGTCCTCCGATAATATGCCAAAAGGTTCTGTCTCTCCCCAATGGCGTCCATACACAGAGGGGACAGGGAAGGCAGGAGGAACAAAAGGAAAGGTTGATTTGTATTCTCCCGGTAGTGTTCCCTGAGGGTAAGATTCAAAAGCGGGTAAAACGTCATTTTGCCGTTTTGCCAGCACTTCTGTAGCAGCATCACTGCCAATTTGTATTCCCCGGACTTTAAATTCTGAATCTTCTATCTCTGCCAAACATGTATTCAGCAGCGTTTCTGCACTGCCTGCCGCTGCCGGAATCAGAGCAACCAGCGCGTCGTGTGCCGCTTGCGCCACAGCTGCATTCGCAATGGAATAAATATTCTTTTTGGAAATATCTTTATAGTATGCACCCTGGTTATCCTTAGCATACGTTTCATATATGGGAACTGCATTATTCAACGCATCATGCATTGCAAGGGTAACCATTGCATAAATACGGGATTCGGCGGGAGCCGGCATTTTATTGTCAACGGCCAGGCTTAGTGCTTCGTTCCACTGCAGAACCATGGAGTTGTCGTAAGACTTAATCATACCCAGGTTCGCTTTTTTCAGGTCACCGAATTCGGATTCAGTAATTAATTCATCCTTTTGGCAGGCTATCATTGCGATGCATAAAGCCAAAAAACTTGTGAAGAGTTTTACATTTTTTTTCATGACATTTGTTTTTAAAGTTTACTAATTAAAATTAAAATATCTTTTTATCTGATTTAGTGATAGATGCCGAATGTTCAATATTAATAGACGAAAAGTTATTTATGGTTGACGAATGAAATCATCATTTTCATTTTCAAAAGGTCGTTTAATTGAATTTTTTTGTGTTTTTTCACCCAAAAATATATTTTGCAATGTTGTCAGTTTTTAACATAAACTGTACAGGATTGTAAAACTTTGAAGTAAAAAGTTGATTGTTATGAAATATTTTCTTTTGGTTATATTCTTGTATTCCAGTGTGCTGGGTGTTTCCCAGGAACAGAACAAAAGCTTGTCTGAAAATGTAGAATTAACATACAAAAAGGGCGAAACCCGTTTGGAAATAAATGAAAACGGGGAATTGCACCTGAATGTGTCTCCCCGGGATGTCAGAAAATTCAGAGCCAGCGGGTTGGTTCGCTATGGTGATTTTGGCGCGAAAGGTGACGGTAAAACCGATGATATGGATGCCATTGCTGCAACCCATGCGTTTGCCAATCAGCACAATCTGTTTGTGAAAGCCGACGAAGAGGCAACTTATTACATCGGAGGAAAAGACCGCACAGCTATTATACAAACCGATACTGATTTCGGAACTGCAACCTTTATAATAGATGATACGGAGGTTGAGAACAGGAATGCACATGTTTTTCTGGTTAGTTCAGGTCTGAAGCCATTTAAACCTGAGGGGATAACCTCGTTGCGAAGAAACCAGGAAAAAATAGACGTTTCTCTTCCCGGAAAATGCCTGATCACGGTGACCGATTCAAATATCAGGCGTTACATCCGGTATGGACCAAATCAAAACAATGGCTCGCCGCAAACTGATATTTTTCTGGTTGACCAGGACGGCAACGTGGATATGAATGCACCGATAATTTGGGATTTCGACCAGATTACAGAAATTACCGCTCTTCCTTTGGACGAAACAACACTGACCATTACCGGTGGACGTTTTAGCACCATAGCCAACCAGGCAGAATCGAAATATACGTACTATAGCCGCGGCATTGCCATCAGGCGTTCGAATGTTTTGGTAAGCGGACTTGAACACCGCATTACAGGTGAAGGAGATCATGGCGCACCATACGGAGGCTTTATTAATATTAGTAACTGTGCGAATGTAACGGTTAGAAACACAATTCTTACCGGCCACAAAACCTACCGGACCATTGGGTCTGCTGGAGTCCCGGTCTCTATGGGTACTTACGATATTTCGGTGAACCGGGCGTTAAACGTATCGTTTGTGA